>CAKSGA010000001.1 GCA_934454435.1 uncultured Oscillospiraceae bacterium
TAGTCGTTGAAGGTGAGTATCATGGTCTGACCGCCGCTCAGCGCCTCATGGCAGGCGGCGAAAACCGCCGACAGGGACTTGCCCTCGCCGGTCTGCAACTGCACCATGTTGTGCCCTGAAAGAGCCAGCGCCGCTTCGAGCTGCTCCGCATATGGGGTTATCCCGAGAGTTTCCTGCACGGCGCAGTACACCCGGGAGAACACCTCGTTCACGCCGCTTCCCTCTGCTCCGCCGGACTTCGCCAGCTGTTCTATCTCTGAAATGTTCCTGGTATCCAAATGCGTTCTCCTCCGGTCACTTAGTCAGTACGATCTTTCCTGCGTTGCTGTTCGGGTCCTCGCTGAATGTCAGAACATTGTACATGAACAGCACCTGCTGATAGCTTTCAAGGTCGATGAGGTTGTTCAGGTCGGTGCTGATATAGCGCAGGTCCACCATGGTGATCCTGCTGTAATGCTTCGAGAGGAACGGCACCAGGCTGTGGGCGTAGCTGTCCTTTATCAGCAGCAGGCTCTTGCCGTTGTCCACGTCCGTTTCAATGTTGACTATCGGCGCATTGCTGCCCGTGAAGCTGGAATACTTGTCCTTGACGTCAAGATAGCTGCGGACGTACAGGCTGTCATAAACGGTTTCAGAAGCGCCGTTATTGACGGTCATCTTTATTTTCGGCTCACCGGAAGCCAGCATGTAATAATCTATGCTGTCCGGGGTGATGGAGTTGTTCAGGGTCTTGGAATAGAGCGTCCCACGGAAGCTGCTGCTTGCAGTTTCGATATTGAAGCTGTCAAGACCGTAGCTGCTGTAGCCCAGGGTCTTTGCCGCCGCACAGTAGGCGTAGTAGGCTCCAAGGCTCGTCCAGTGATGGTCGGTGCGGTAGAACACATAGTCGTTCTTGTGGCCGGAGATGAAGCTCAGGCAGTCTATGGTCGTCACCTTGCTCATCTGCTTGTAGCAATCGTCTATGAAGCTCTTTTCACTGAGATATCCTGCGTAGGTCGGTATCTCGCTGCTGAATATCTCCTGGGAGGTCGGTGCAAGCATAAGGCTGACCTGCATCTCCGGGTGCCGCTCGGCAAACTTCTCGACCTTTGAGAGCGCACTGGAAACAAGCTCCTTGTCGTAGGTCCTGAACGCCTGCACAAGCTGATTATCCAGCGTGTACACGCCGTTTATCTCTTTCTTGCCCACCAGCATTTCTATCTCGTTTCGTGTGCGGACCCAGTCCTCACGTCCTGCAAGGTGGTCGGAAAAGTAGTTCTCGAAATCGTCCATCCAGCTGTCCTTGTCACGAACGGTGATGTAGTCCCACTTGATGGCGTTCATCACGTCGCCGATGTTCTCTGCCTTATCCATCTTCGTGTGGTTGACGATGTCCGGGAACTTCTCAAGGGTACGGTTCTCCACCTCGCTGCGCTCCTGCTTCGGGAGAACTGCCGTAGTCACCGGGATAGCCAGCACAACGACTGAAAACAGCGCTATCATGAGCTTCGCCGGGGTCATTCTGAATTTCATGTGCAATTCTCCTTTCGTCAGAAGTTAAAGTACAGGAACGGGTTGTAGGTCGCCGTGGAAAGATATGCAATGGAAGCCAGCATCACCACGGTATCGACCACCGGGAAGCCGTACTGCACCCAGTCCGGAGCCTTTTTCCTGATATATTCGGTGATGGTCCTGAGCACGTCCGAGCTGCCGAAAATGCATATGGCGAATATCACGCCGTAGTTGACGATATAGTTGGTCGCAGCGTTATCCATGAACACTCCGTTGCCGCCGAACATTGCTGCGATATAGGTCCACACCTGGCTGAACATGTCGCCGAAATCCACCGTACCCGGTGCGACAGCGTCGAACAGCACCCAGCCGAAAACCACCATCACAAAGGTATACAGCCAGCTGAAGAACGCCGGTATCTTCTCCAGCACTTTCCCCAGGAACAGGCGCTCTATGACGATGAGCACGCCGAAATAAGCGCCCCACATCATGAAATTCCAGCTTGCGCCGTGCCAGATGCCGGTGATGGTCCACACGATGAGCAGGTTCAGTATCGTGCGTGGAAGTCCCTTGCGGCTGCCTCCCAGCGGGAAATAGATGTAGCTCTTGAACCAGTCGCCAAGGGTGATGTGCCAGCGGCGCCAGAACTCAGACACGCTGTGGCTCATATACGGGTAGTTGAAGTTCTCCGGGAACGTAAATCCCATCATCTTGCCCAGACCTATTGCCATATCGGAATATCCGCTGAAATCGAAATATATCTGGAACGTGAACGCAAGTATTCCAAGCCACGCCGTGACCGCCGAGAGGCTGCCGTACTCCAGCGCCTTTATCTCAGTCCACAGCAGGCCTATATTGTTGGCTATCAGGACTTTCTTGCCAAGTCCCACGATGAAGCGGGAAATGCCGTCACCCACCATCTTTTCAGTGATGGTGCGCTCGTCTATCTCGTTCTGGATATCCTCATACCTTACGATAGGTCCTGCAACGATCTGCGGGAACAGCGTTACGAACGCCATGAAGCTTGCAGCGTTCTTCTGCACCTTTATCTGCCTGCGGTAGAGGTCTATAGTGTAGCTCATGGACTGGAACGTGAAGAAGCTGATGCCGATAGGAAGCGGCAGGTTCGGGTTCGGTATCGCAAGTCCGAACCACGCATTCAGAGACTCGATGATGAAGCCCAGATACTTGAACGTGCCCAGAAGCCCGATGTTCATTATCAGCGACACCAGCAGGCACGCCGTGCGGACTTTAGGTCTGTCGTCATATTTGTGTATCAGCCGTCCTGCGGTATAGTCGATGAATGTCGAAAGTATCATCACAAGGACGTATATCGGCTCGCCCCAGGCATAGAAAACCAGACCGCTGACCAGTATCACCACGTTCTTTGCCTTTTTCGGCACGAGGTAATACAGTATCAGCGTTATCGGCAGAAATGCAAAAAGAAACGTTAAGCTGGAAAATACCATAAATGCACCTATTCGCCGTCCAGCTTCCGGACGGCTTCGAGAAAACCGCTGCGTGTATATATTCTGTTGACCACTTCCAGCAGCAGCTTTGCTGAAAGCATCTCCGGCAGCCCGAGGGATCTCTGGAGCCTCTGCCGCCGCTGTGTACTGTTCTCGCCGCCTATAAGACCGCAGTCCATCAGGTCGGCACGGGTGACAGGCTCTGACTTTTCCCCATCGTCAGCCTGCGGGACCGCCCCCGCACGCAGCAGCGCCTGTTCGATAAGCTCGTCCGGAATGCCCTCCACCCCCAGCTTGCCCTGCTTTGAGGGCTGCGCCTTGCGGCGCTCCTTTCCCATGATATCCGGGGTGACGGCATTCAGTACCTCACCCTGCTTAACTATGCTGCGTATGAATGAGCGTATCTGAAACCCGGCGCTGTCGCTGTCCGTCAGAATGATTATCCCCGTGCTCGCCGCAAGGGACTTTATCAGCTCCTGCTTCTCCCTGTCCTTATAGATGGAAAAGCCGTCCGTGCATATTATCAGGGCGTCAGTTATGTTGGAAAGACGTATCTTGTCATAGCGTCCCTCCACTATTATTGCTTGTTTTATCCGTAACATACATCAGCGCCTTCCGTTTATTGCAGAAAGCTCCGTCACGGCACGCTCCAGCAGTATGCGGCTGTCCTGCTTTGAGGAGTTCATCAGCAGGTTTGTGCGATACAGCACCTCCAGGCAGCTTTTCAGCCTGTCCTCGGGAATGCTCCGCACCGCCGTGCAGGTCCTGCCGAAATAATATGCACGTCCCCCGAAATAGCCGAAATCCGCCGCAGCCTGCTGGGAGCTCTTCCGGGCGTTCTGCGCCAGCTTCGCACGGTAATTATCCACGAACGCCCCGGACAGGGCGCCGAGTATCAACATGGGCTCCTCACGCTGCTGGAACAGGTCGTTTACCATCCTGAGCGCCTCTGCGGTCTTACCCGCAAGGATGCAGGACGAAAGGTCATATGCGCTGGCGTCAAGCAGCTTCGACGTGAGTGCATCGATGAGCTCCCGGGTTATCTCCCCGGACTGCTGGCAGCTGCACAGCTTGTCCACCTCGTTCTGTATCAGGGTCAGGCTTCTCCCGCAGAGCCCGGAAAGGTACGCTGCGTTCTCCTCAGAGAGCGTACAGCCCGCCTTCTGCGCCTTTTTCGCCGCCATAGCCGCAGTCAAAGCCGCCGGCAGGAACTGCATTCTGCACACCATGCCGCATTTCTCCACGGACTGTATCAGCTTCTTGGTCTTTGCCCTGGGCTTGACCTCGTCTACCTCGATACCGGTCTGCGCTATCACCATAATGGTGGTGTCCGGCAGGCTCTCCACAAGGCTCAGGAACTGCTTGTGGCTGTCGTTGTCCATCTCCTCGGCGTCAAGGTCGGTTATGACCACGCACTTATGCTCTGCAAAGAACGGCAGGCTCTCCGCAAAGTCCGAAAGGGAGTTCGGGTCGGGGGCTCCACGCAGCTTCAGGAAGTTCAGTCCATCGGACCTGTCCACCCCAGCCGCCTGGATTATTCGGTCAGCATACATACGTGTCAGGAACGTTTCCTCACCGTAGAGATAGTACACCTGACGCAGCTTTCCGGCTTTCAGCTCCGACTTCAGCGCAGCCTCGGCAGCCGCCTGGAATACCGCCTTAGCCATTACGCCATCTCAACGGACAGCTTCTTGCCGCCGAGAATATGGAAATGCAGGTGTCGAACGGTCTGTCCGCCGTCCTCACCGATGTTGCTGACTACACGATAACCGCCGGTCAGTCCCTCTTCCCTTGCGATAACGGCGATCATCTCGAAAATGTGGGAAACAACGGCGCTGTTCTCGGGAGTTATCTCGTCTACGCCGCCGATGTGCTGCTTCGGGATAACAAGAATGTGCGTGGGAGCCATCGGGTTGATGTCACGGAACGCAAGTATCTGGTCGTCCTCGAATACCTTGGTTGATGGGATCTCCCCGGCGATTATCCTGCAGAATAAGCAGTCGTTCATAATTATACCTCCTGAATATATGACATAGTTTGTTGTGATAAGGTTACCTGCCAATTAGGAATTACAGCAGACAGATTTTTTATGTGAGGGCTACGATAAAGCCGCCGACTAAGCCTATCACGGCTAATACGCCAAAGAATATCACCCAGTTCCTTATGATGTGAATATCCTTAGCCTGGCGCAGTGCGATAAGGCGGTTTACCTCCTCGTCAGTCATATCCGGGACTGCGTTCTCTATCGTGCAGTACTCATGCATTCCGTCAACGGACGTTGGGTAGACGCCCTCAGGAAGCGGACTGCCCTCTCTTTCAAGTTCCTCATACCTGACTCTGGTTTCCTCATCGTTGATGATGTTCTTTCTGATGAATCCGTTTTCGGACATCAGACGTACATACTCGACACCGGCGTCTGATCTTTTATAAATCATGACTTTCTCCTTCATATTCAATTGCCACCAATTTACAAACGCAACTTTCGCCATTACCAAAATGTCGTTTTCCCCGAATGAACAAAGAAAACGACATTTCAGACTTGTTTTATATTACCTTACTTGATATACTTTGCAGCGATATCAGCAGCGGCAGCCAGAGCGTCCTTTATCCTGGAAGCGTCCGGGATACCCGCCATAGCCTGGTCGGGCTTTCCGCCGCCCTTGCCGCCTGCAACGGCTGCGATCTCACGAACCAGCGTGCCTGCGTTGGCACCCTTTTCAACAGCGCTCCTGGAGCACTTGCAGAGAATGCTGCTCTTGCCGTCCGCAGTTCCTGCGAGGACTGCAACGAAGCAGTCGAATTTGTCAGCCAGGGAGTCGCCGATCTTCCTCAGACCGTCAGCGCCTGTGCCGTCAAGAGCCGCTGTGATCACCTTTACGCCTGCGACCTCAGGGCAGCCTGCGCCGATATCACCCATCTGTGCATTAGCAGCAGCCTGCTCCATGCTCTCGATCTTCTTGTCCTTCTCACGGAGCTCTGCCATCACGCTCTCAGCACGGTGTGCGAGTTCATCGAAGTTCGGGGCCTTAAGAACTGCGCAGGTCTTTTCAAGAGTATTCTTGTAATCGTACAGCACGGACATCACAGCCATGCCGGTAACAGCCTGGATACGTCTTACGCCGCTGGAAACGGAAGCCTCGGAAACTATCTTGAACAGTCCTGCCTGTGCGGTATTCGTCAGGTGAGTACCGCCGCAGAACTCCGTGGAATAATCGCCCACGGAAACAACACGTACAACATCGCCGTACTTCTCACCGAACAGCGCCATAGCGCCCTTCTTCTTGGCTTCCTCGATGGGGAGCACCTCGGTAGTAACGGGAACGGCAGCCATGATGACCATGTTCACGTAATTCTCTACCTGCTGCAGTTCATCGGCAGTCAGTGCGCTGAAGTGGTTGAAGTCGAAGCGGCACTGATACGGGTCAACATATGAACCCGCCTGGTGAACATGGTCGCCCAGCACATGGCGCAGAGCCGCCTGGAGAATATGTGCGCAGGTGTGATTGCGCTGAGTAGCCGCACGCTTCCCGGTGTCTACCTTTGCGGTGACGGTCTCGCCGGCTGCAAAGCCGCCGCTTACGACCTTACCATTTGAAATGAACGCACCGTTGGTGAGCTTCTGTGTATTGGATATCTCGATAACGTTATCGCCGGAAACCACAGTACCGCAATCGCCGACCTGACCGCCCATCTCTGCGTAGAACGGAGTTTCCTCAAGAATTACGGAAACATCGTCGCCCTCTTCACAGAGCTCTGCGATCTCGCCGTTCTTTACGATGGCAAGCAGACTGGTCTGCTTCTCAAGCTCGGTATAGCCCACGAATGTGGTTTTGTAGGCGTCCAGGGCGGAGTTCTTGGCGTTGTCCCAGCCGCCGCCGAGCTTCTTGTTGGCACGTGCAGTGGACTTCTGCTCCTGCATGTACTTCCTGAAGCCCTCTTCGTCCGCTTCAAGTCCCTTTTCGTGGAGTATCTCCTTGGTGAGGTCGAGCGGGAAGCCGTAGGTGTCGTGGAGCTTGAACACGTCAGCGCCGTCAAGGGTCTTTTCGCCGGACTTCTCCAGCTTCCCGATCATCTCGTTCAGGATCTCGGTGCCCTTGTCGATGGTCTTTGCGAAGCTCTCTTCCTCGGTCTGAATGACCTTCTTGATGTAAGCACGCTTCTCGTCCAGCTCGGGATAAGCGGAGAGGTTCTCGTTGATAACGGTGTCGCATACGTCATGCAGGAACGGCTTTGTGCAGCCGAGAAGTCTGCCGTGTCTTGCGGCTCTTCTGAGCAGTCTGCGCAGTACGTAGCCCCTGCCCTCGTTGGAGGGGAGAACGCCGTCGCCTACCATGAACGTGGTGCTCCTGATATGGTCGGTGATAACACGCAGGGAAACGTCCTTTACGGGGTCTGCCTTGTACTCAACGCCGACAATGGAGCTTATCTTCCTGAGTATGTTCTGAACTGTATCGACCTCAAACAGGTTGTCAACGTCCTGCATTACGCACGCAAGGCGCTCCAGGCCCATACCGGTATCTATGTTCTTGGTCTTGAGCTGGGTGTAGTTGCCGTGACCATCGTTGTCGAACTGGGTGAATACGTTGTTCCAGATCTCGATGATACGGTCGCAGTCGCCCACTTCCTCAAAGTTGTCCTGACCGATGTGGTCGAAGTGGCCGTACTTCTCGCCACGGTCGTAGTGTATCTCGGAGCAGGGGCCGCAGGGACCGCTTCCGTGCTCCCAGAAGTTATCGGCCTTGCCGAGCTTTATGATACGCTCACGGGGCACGCCGACCTCGTTAGCCCAGATGTCGCCGGCCTCATCATCCTGCTCGTAGATAGTCACCCACAGGCGCTCCGGAGGTATCTCCAGGACCTTTGTAAGGTACTCCCACGCCCATGCGATAGCCTCATGCTTGAAGTAATCGCCGAAGGAGAAGTTACCGAGCATTTCAAAATAAGTACCGTGGCGTGCAGTCTTGCCGACGTTTTCGATATCCGGTGTACGAATGCACTTCTGGCAGGTGGTCACCCTGTGACGGGGCGGCTCCTCGATACCCTGGAAGTACTTTTTCAGCGGCGTCATGCCGGCGTTGATGAGCAGGATAGAATTATCACCCTGCGGAACCAGCGGGAAGCTGTTCAGGCGCAGATGTCCCTTGCTCTCGAAGAATTTCAGATAGCTCTCACGGAGGTCGTTAAGTCCAGTCCATTTCATATTGTTTGTCCTCTTTTTGGATTAAGATATAGTTATCCCTTATGGAATACGCATACATATTTATTATACATCTTTTTGCGCAAAAGTCAATAGAAGAATATGGATATAATCTGTCAAGAAAGCAGGCGGATTTTGTACGCTTTACCCAAACAGACACAAAAAGGAGGGGCGAACCCCTCCCGTTTGTTCTGCTTATCTCACGGTATCCACGAACCGCATGAACGCCTGCTGACCCTCGGGGGTGCGCTTGTAAACGCCTGCGTCCTCGAGCACCTCCAGGAACACCTTACCGATCTCCTGCTCGAGAATTCCACGGGCTGTGCTCCCGCTGAACTCAGGGTGTCTTGAAAGGACGTCCGCCGCCCACTCTGCATGGCAGGTGAGCTCCGGAATGCCCCGCAGGTCCTCACCGCCAAGCATTGCTTTCTCCAGCATGACCATCTCCCTGGACAGCCTGGAGGGCAGCACCGCAAGTCCCATTACCTCGATAAGTCCGATGTTCTCTTTCTTGATATGGTGGAGGGAGGGCTTCGGGTGGAACACGCCGAGAGGTCTGTCCCCGGTGGTGATGTTGTTGCGGAGGACAAGGTCGCACTCGTACTTTCCGCCGTTCATGCGTGCTATCGGCGTGATCGTGTTGTGCGGAACTCCGTCAGTTTCCGCAAATATGCCCGCCGTTTCGTCCGAATACGCACGCCACTTCACCAGAATGTCGTTGCAGCACTCGGCGAGCTGGCGGCGGTCCTCCGAGGACACACGGATAACGCTCATAGGCCACTTCACTATCCCTGCGGAAACATTGGGATATGCGGACATCTCAAACGGAGTTTCCACCGGCGCCTTTGCCATCGCAAAGGTGTAGCCGCCGCCCTGGAAATGCTCATGGCTGAGTATCGAACCACCCACTATCGGCAGGTCAGCATTGGAGCCTACTATGTAATGCGGCAGATAGTCGATGATATCGAACAGCTTGTCAAAAACCGAGCGGTCGATCTTCATCGGGATATGCTTTTCATTGAAAACTATACAATGCTCGTTGTAATATCCATATGGAGAATACTGTATCTGCCACTCCTCGCCGTTCACTGTGAGAGGTATCGGGCGGAGATTCTGGCGTGCCGGGTGCGTCGCATGTCCCGGGAAGCCCGCATTCTCCGGGCAGAGCTGGCACTTCGGATAGGCGGACGCTTTCTGGGTGCGTGCCGCTGCTATGTCCCTGGGGTCTTTCTCGGGCTTGGAGCAGTTTATCGTGATGTCAAGGGTTCCGTACTCGCAGTCGTAGAGCCACTTCATATCCTTTGCAATTCTTCCGGCACGGACATAGTTCAGCTTCTTGCTGATGTCAAAGTACCAGTCAGTAGCCTGCTTCGGGGAAAGCTCATACAGTCTGTGGAACTCTGCGATCATCTCCCTCGGCATGGGGGTGAGGATACCCATAATTTTTGTATCGAAAAGGTCCCTGGAGTTCGCTGTGTCGGCTATCATTCCGTTCTCAACTGCGTATGCGATAATCGGCGCAAGGATATCGTCAATGCTCTCTCCTGCGTAATTCCCGCCGCATTCCTCCCAGTCGGTGAGCTTCAGCGCTTCCATCAGCTGGTTGCGGACCACATACACATCGTCCTTAGTTATCAGGCTGTTTGCCAGTGCGTAATCAATGAGCTTCTGTACATTTTCACATATCATGGTGATCTCTCCTTTGACCCTGGTCGTTTATATTTTTATTGTATCATACTGCCGGGGCACATTCCATAAACACAATTATACAAAACATGGACAAAATGATACAAAGGCTATTGAAATGCTCCCCCTTATGGTGTATAATATTCTGTGAAAGGACGTGACCCCATGTACGCAAACGCCGCCTACCTGCACAACTCCCTCGCAGACGCCGCCGACGACAGCCGCTCGCTGATAGTCCGCAGCTGCGGGTTCTACCGTATACTCACCCGCTCGGAATTCCGCACCGACCGTCCTGCCGGCAGGCGGGACCTCCAGCTGCTGTATATCGCCCGTGGAAAAGGCTACTTTACCATCGGCGGAAAGCTCCGCACGCTGGGTGAGGGAAGCATGATACTCTACCGCCCCGGTGAGCCGCAGCACTATTACTACCGCTCCGCCGACAAAACAGAGGTCTACTGGGTGCATTTCACGGGGCGGGACGCCCTCTCGCTGCTGAAGTACTACGAGCTCCCCGAAAGCGATAGCGTGTTCAGCGTGGGCTCTTCGCCGGATATCCAGTGGCTGTACCGGCAGATCATACAAGAGCTCCAGCTCTGCCGGCCGAATTACGAGGAGCTTCTTGCGCTGCTGCTCCGGCACCTGTTCATCGTGGTGAACCGCTGTCTGACGGAGGGCGCACGCAACGGCGGAGCGCTCAGCGAAATAGAACGTGCGGCGCACTTCTTCAGCGAGAACTACAGCCGCCCGATAAATATAGAAGAATACGCCGCCGAACGCCACATGTCCGCATGCTGGTTCATACGGAGCTTCCGGCAGGCGGTGAAGCAGACCCCGATGCAGTATATCCTGTCCCTGCGTATGGCAAACGCCCAGAGCCTGCTGGAGTCCACGCAGTACAACATAACCGAGGTCGCCGCCGCCGTGGGCTATGATGACCCGCTGTATTTCAGCAGACTTTTCCGCCGACACACCGGGTTCTCGCCGACCGAATACAGGAAGCGCATCGGCAAGGGTTAAAAAATAAATATGGGCTGCACACAACTGGTATGCAGCCCATATCAATTATTCAGCAAAATTCAGTCCGGTGCTCTCCATTATCAGGTTCTCCGGCTTTACGCCAAGGAGCGTCTTTGTACTTGAGCGAACTGTGATATCTCCGCTGCAATTACGCATTGCAAGGGTTCCCTCGCAGTCTGCGGAGCCAATCGCCACGGACTCCGCACCCTCGATAAGGGAGTTGAACGTGCAGTCCGTCATGTTTATCGTGCCGAACATCTTATCAGCGCCGATACCGATGATCTCCTTAGCCTTGAACTCTGTCGTAATGCGGACGCTGGTCATGTCCACCCTGCCGCCGCAGGAATTGAACGAGCCGATACCGCCCACCTTATCTCCCGACATCACGAACTCCGCACTGCCGCTGGAAATGCTGACATTGCACGGATCACTGAAGCTGCCGATGCCGAGCGCCATCTTTGAATGCTGCTCCATCCTGAAGCGTGTGCCCTCGATGGTGACGTCCGCCGGGGACAGCAGACTGCCGATACCCAGCGTGTTCTTGCCGAGCTGCTCGATATTGAGCTCCTTACAGCATATCCTTATCTTTGAGCCGCCGTCATTGGAACGTCCGCCGATGGCCACGCTCTTATCGCTGTCAAGGCGGATATAAATTCCGCCGGACATGTCTATCTCTATATTACCATACGACATGTTGCTGCCGGAGCCAATCGCATAGGTCTGCGCAGCCGCTGAGCTTATCGTCAGCGAACCGCCGCCGGTCACTCTCAGCGTGGAGCCGGTCGGTACGTATATGCTGCCGGTTATATTCACCTCGCCGACTATATTCAGCGTCATGGTGCTGTTCTGCCCCACCGTGACCGCTGCGCCGGTAGTTTCGTTCTTTATCGCAATGTCCACCAGGTCAAGACGGCAGTCCAGATTGTCCTTGGCACGTATCGTCATTTCAGAGGTGTAATTGCGGTTGCCGTTCAGGGTGTAGTCCGGCTTGTTGACTATTATATCAGTGTAGCTGTCAAGATCCAGCGCCATCAGCGAGATCTCACGCTCGTCACCGGTAAAGTACGTCTTTCTCGGGCGGCGGTTCTCGACCTGGCGGTTGCATTCAACTATCTCTTTTGCGATCCCCGGGTCTATCTCCGGAACTATGTCAGCAGAGGGCTTCGCCGTATAGTAACCCTGGATAAGATCCACGCCCATTCCTATCACGGTCTGGAGCTCCTCAAAAAGCTCGACGCCCTCGGCAAGCGCCATGAAGTTATTGTCATGCGCATAGTCGATGATATTGCGTGTGAAGTGCTTCTTACGCTTGTCCTTGTGGATATTCATGATAAGGCTGCGGTCTATCTTTACTACGTTCGGCATGAACGTCAGCAGGTTGCTGATGTTGGAATATCCGGTGCCGTAGTCGTCTATCGCTATCTGGAACCCGCAGCGCCGGCTCCTCTCAAGCAGCGTTTTGAGCTGGCTGGAGCTTGCTTCGGTCTGTTCGGTGAACTCCACAACGACATTCTTCATGATACTGCCGTACAGCTGATAGAGCTGCTCGAAGTCCGGATCAGACAGGGTGCATGCAGGTATGCTGTTGATGAACAGCATCTTTCCCGCAAGCAGCTGCTGGTTCTCCATAGCGAAGCGCAGCGTGTTGAACATCGTGCACCTCTCCACGTCCTGGAGCCTGTCCAGAGCCTCCGCATGGGTCAGGATAGTTAGCGGCGACAGGCGGAAGCCCTCGCCGGAGCGCATCAGCGCCTCGTAAGCGTATATGCAGCCGTTGCGTGCATTCACTATCGGCTGGAAATTGTAGGTGAACAGGTTCTCGTTCAGCAGGCGGATAACATTCATGCGCTCCTCCGGGTCGAAGGTCTCTGCTGAAACCTCGGCGGTCTTGTGCATTTTCGTGTGGTTATCCTTGGCCATGGTTCGCTGGTATGCGGCGTCATACGGCAGCTTCTCAAGAATCGCCTTGTCAGTTATCGGAGCCGAAACGGAAGCCGTATAGATGTTCACGCCGTACTCGCTGTCATGGCTGTTCAGGGAGTCTATTGCCCTCTGCAGCCGGTTGGGTACGTCGTCCACAGAGCCCTTATCCAGAATACCCGCAATAAAGAACTCATCGCCGCTGACCCTTACCACGATATCGCTTTCGCCCGCAGCATTGGAGAGTGCCACGCCCAGTGCGGAAAGCACCCGGTCGCCCTCGGAATAGCCGTATGTATCGTTGATACCCTTGAGGTTCTCTACATCTATGGAAATTATGCGCAGTTCCTTTGACGAGTCGTTGAATTTACCGCAGCGCTCGGTCATTATTCTGGTATATCCACGCATATTGAGCAGACCCGTGAGGGAGTCACGCACCTGCGCCTCTGTCACAGCGTCATTGTAGAGGATATGCCGGCGATGCTTCTCAAGGGCGCAGGTAACGCTGCGGAGCCACTTCACGTAGGTCTTGTCGTATATACGTCCGGAGTTGCCGTAGGAAAGCACGACATACCCGTAATTAACGCCCATGAAGTGCAGCGACGTGAAGATGAACGCCGCCGGCTTGTCCCGCTTCTCATAGATAGCGGGGAGCATTTCCTCCCGGGGGAACTTGTTCATCATGTCAACGTTCCCCTTACCGTTTACCCGGCAGAACGCAAGATTTATCCGGTCAGTGAAGCCGGGGTCAGGCATTGCTTTATGCATGACCTTATTGTTGAAACACATCCAGAACCCGGAGATATCTCCGAGAAAATGAGTGTACCAGTCTACTTTCCAGAGGTAGTCGTAGAACGTTTCAGCGGCTATCATGTCCTCTGACATGAAGTTGTAGTAGGAGTCCACGCCGCTGTGCTGCATGACCGTCATCTGCGCCAGCGCTTCATTGCACAGCGTGCCGAGATTCAGACGGCTGCACCCGCAGGTCATTCCGGTCTGGAGCGTTGCGGGACAGTTGTCCGGCTCCGGAATATACTCCGTGCCGTGGATCTGTGAAATGATCTTTCGTGCGGCGTTGCGTGCCATTATCGTAGGGTCACGCAGGGCGGATGTTATATTGATGTACTCTGCGCCGTAGGGTTCTTTCTGGTTGAAACCGGTCAGCAGGACGTCCTCCGGGACTTTCACGCCTTTATCCACCAGTGCGGAGAGCACCTGCACGGCAGTGAGGTCTGAACAGCATACTACTGCGTCCGGAAGCCCGTTTGCGATTATCTCATCTGCTATCTCGGAGAAATCCCCCACCCAGTCACGTCCGTGATGTATCCTGTTTTCGGGAATGGACACTCCCCTTCTCCGCATGGACTCAACGAAGTACCGCTGGATACCATTGTGAAATGGATCGTCCTGACCGCCCACGAAATCCACGGTCCTGACCCCGTGCTTTTCTACAAGGTGTTCAACTATCATATCCGCCGCCGGCTCGTAGTTATATGTCGCATAGTCAAAGCCCTCTATCTCATAGTCAAATGAGAGAACGGGGCCATTGAAATCCTTGCGGATACGCTCTATCAGGCGGTTGCGTGAGGGAACATCGCTTATGCTGGTAGGGAACAAGATGATACCGTCCAGCTTCCCGAGATCAATAAGGTCATATACGGAGTTCTCCGCAGCGTCGAACTCCTGGTTGCCGGACATCATCAGCGATGAGAAGATCACCACGTCCATATCGGCCGCAAAAAGCTCCTTCTGGATACACTCCAGGGAGTGTGCGAAGAAGATATATTCAGCTTCTGCGGCAATAATGCCAATCAACGGTCTTTCTTTTTTCAAGTTTATTCTCCTCTTGCAGGACATTTCATAATGCCATACCAATTTATTACTAGTATACATTATAACATATATCACGTTCTGTTTGCAACAACAAGAGAATGTTTTTGGTCGTTTTGCTGAGAATATTTGGTGAAAATTTCACGAACCACAGTAAAACAAAGATAATTTGCGCAATACACTTTATTTACTTAATTTATTCATTTGTAACCTGAACAAAATTTGTGCAATTTGCCATGCGGAATGAGTTTGCATTTTGGCGAAAAATAGTGTATAATTAAAATATTATTATCTTCTTGTAAATTGACTTTTAGGAGCTGTAAATAAATGACTCATTTTCTTTTTTTATCTTCTACCGCAGAGGCAGCTGCGGCAAAAGCTGCCGAGGGGAATGCCTTTCTTAACGGCGTAAAGGCAGTGAACGACGCCATAAGCAGCGTTGTCTGGGGCTGGCCGGCTCTGATACTGCTGCTGTTCGTCGGCGTGCTGATGTCAGTGATCACAAAATTTTTCCAGATCTCACACATCGGGAGATGGTTCAAATGCACCATAGGTGCCGTGTTCAAGGACAAGAGCGTCACCAAGCACACCAAGGACAACCAGATATCCCAGTTCCAGAGTATCTGTGCGGCGCTCGCTTCCACAGTCGGCACCGGAAATATCGCCGGCGTGGCTTCGGCTATCGTAACCGGAGGTCCAGGCGCCGTGTTCTGGATGTGGATAATGGCATTCTTCGGCATGATGACCAACTTCGCAGAGAACATCCTCGGTATCCTCTACCGTGTTAAGAACGAAAATGGCGAGTGGAGCGGCGGCGCCATGTACTACCTGAAGCACGGCCTTGGCTCAAAGAAACACTGCAGGGTGATAGGCTCCGTGCTGGCGGTGCTGTTCTGCGTGTTCTGCCTTTTCGCTTCGTTCGGCATAGGCAACATGACCCAGATCAACACCATCTCAACAAATATGAACAGCACATTCGGGATCCCCGGCTGGGTGACTGGTATCGTGCTGATGGTCGTTGCAGGTCTGGTCGTTATAGGTGGAATTCAGCGCATCGCCCTTGTTACCGAGAAGATAGTTCCGGTAATGGTCATACTGTATCTGCTGGGAACCCTGGCGGTATGCGTGAAGAACATCTCCCAGTTCGGCGCTGTTTTCACGGCGATTTTTGAGAGCGCTTTCGGTTTTGAAGCTGTCGCAGGCGGTCTGGTTGGTCAGGGCGTCAAGATGGCGGTTGAGATGGGCATGAAGCGTGGCGTGTTCTCCAACGAGGCAGGTCTGGGCTCTTCGGTCATGGTACACTGCAACTCCAACGTCAAGGAGCCAGTGAGCCAGGGCATGTGGGGAATTTTCAGCGTGTTCACTGATACCATCGTGGTATGTTCCCTGACTGCGTTCACGATACTCTCTTCCGGTCTGTTCGACCTCTCCACTGGCAGGCTTGCGGCGGAGTACGCTGCCCTGGAGAACAACACCGGTTCGATCGTCGGCGTTGCGTTCCAGACGAACTTTGGCGACTTCGGCAGATACTTCGTTGCAATTGCGCTGCTGCTGTTCGCTTTCTCTACGGCCCTCGGCTGGAGCCACTACGGCACCAAGGCGTTCGAGTATCTCTTCGGCACCAGGGCGACCATCTTCTACAAGATCGTGTTCGTTGTTGCGGTAATGGGCGGCGCCACCATGGGCGAGAACCTTGCATGGGAACTCTCCGACACATTCAACGGCATGATGATGATACCGAACCTCATCGGCGTCCTGGTGCTCTCCCCGATGGTCTACAAGTGCACCAAGAACTACATAGACCGCCACGTGCGGCACCTTGATGTCGAGCCTATGCTGTCAGTCCATGAGGACATTCAGCGGGAACAGGCGCTGGCGCTCCGGACGGAGCAGGAAAAGCTCAGGAGCGAGGGCATCGACTCGGATTATGTTGAGCTGTGATTTTCCAACGGCGATGATATGATATTCAGAATGGGCTGTTTTTACAGCCCATTCTGCATTTCTTCCAGGATTTTTTGGTCGAAAACAGTTGCACAAAGGTGTAAAGTGTGCTATAATATTATATAGTATGCCTGATGGCAGGCATCTGACAAATCAACAAAAATCAAGGAAACGATATGATAAAAGAAAATCAGAAACTGCTCAACCGCATGAACGTGTTCACAGATGCGGCGGCAGCCCTGGTCGCTGTCACCGCAGCTTTTCTTTTCGTGTTCGCCCTGCTGGATTTCGACCGCAACTACCCATTTACCGACTACCTGCGGCTGGCGCTGATATTCATTCCGGTACAGCTCTGCACATACGGCTGCATGGGGCTTTACGGCTCGTTCCGCAGCAAGAGCTTCGCCACGGAACTCGGCAGGCTGTTCGGCGCTTTCCTGCTGGACGGGCTCGCACTGGTTGCGCTGCTCTATGTCGTGAGGATAATCGACTTCTCACGATGGGCGCTGGCGGTGTTCCTGGCACTGGATTTCCTCATAGTCACGATAAAGCGCTTCGTGCTGAGAAAGACCCTGCGGAAATTCCGTGAAAGCGGCTACAACAGAAAGTACGTACTGATCGTGGGAAGCGGTCAGGCGGCGCAGGACTATCTGCGGACGATAAACGACCAGAAATGGCTCGGCTATGAATGCGCAGGCTGCGTGGCGGACTCCCCGCTCGCCGGTGCAAAGCTGCTTGGCGGTATGGGCTCCCTGCTGAAAGTGCTTGAGGACCGCAGCTACGATGAAGTGGTATGCGCCCTCGGCAGCGATGAGAGCAACCAGCTTGCAGCGGCGGTGGAAGCCTGTGAGCTCACTGGAACGAAGATCTCGGTCATACCGAGTATCTACAAATATATGTCCTCCTCCCCGGCAATAGACGTTGTGGGGAATATCCCCATGATGAATATCCGCCGGATCCCGCTTGACAACATGGGCAACGCTGCGCTGAAGCGAATGGTCGATATCGTCGGCTCGCTGGTGCTGCTGGTGCTGACCTCGCCGATAATGCTGGTGAGCATGCTGGTGATACGCCTGACCATGGGAAAGCACGTGATATTCAAGCAGCAGCGTGTGGGTCTTAACAAAAAGATATTCACCATGTACAAGCTGCGCTCCATGCGGGACAGCGACGTCAGCGACACTGCATGGTCCACTGACATCGACCCGAGGCGCACGAAGTTCGGCTCGTTCATACGAAAGTTCTCGATAGACGAGCTCCCGCAGCTGGTGAACGTGCTTAAAGGCGACATGAGCCTTGTGGGTCCACGCCCGGAGATACCGTTCTACGTCAACGACTTCAAGGACAAGATACCCATGTACATGATAAAGCACCAGGTAAAGCCCGGCATGACCGGTCTGGCGCAGATCAACGGCTACCGTGGCGACACCTCGATAGAAAAACGCATCGAGTTCGATGTGGAATACATAGAGAACTGGAACTTCTTCATGGATATCTCGATACTCCTGCGCACCGCATTCAGCGGGTTCATGAACAAGGAAAAGCTGTCAAGAAAGAAAAAGAACAAACCCTACAGACCGGAGAAATACAACATGAACAACAAAGCAAAAACCGACCTGATGGCGCTGGCTATGTTCCTGCCGTCCATCATCGCACTGGCATTTATCCCGGTTATACTCAGGATAAACGCCGTGACGACCACATTCAGACAATCGTATATGTACAACGGAGGCACCGAGATCACCCAGGACGGTTCCACCCTGTACCAGCAGATAGACATTTACTCCCAGGGCAAGGCTCTGGCGGTGGTCGTGCTGGCGATAATCATGATATTCATGGCGCTGATATGCTGTCTGTCGCTGTTCAGGCGGATAGAAAAACGTTCGCTTGTATATGTCGGCGCTTCGGTGGTATACGTCATTATGACGCTGGTTTCCGCCGCTATGTCCTCCCTGCCGGAGATAGCCTTTGCAGGCGAATACGACCGTGCTGAGGGCTTCTGGACCACGGCATGCTACTTCGTGCTGTTCCTGTTTTCAATGTATGCATTCCGTACCTCGGGGAACTTCAAGTTCCTGATGTACGGCGTGTTCTTCTGCGTTGGCGTGAACTTTATTCTGGGCGTTTCCCAGGTGACAGGTCACAACCTGCTGCAGCAGGAATGGTTCATGAACCTCATCTCTGACAGCAGCCTGCGTGGGAACCTCTCCACAGACGGCTACTATACCGCTGAACAGCTCGCAAACGGTGCGATTTACCACAGCAACTACATGGGCAGCTTCACCGGTATGCTCGTACCCCTGCTCACTGTTATGTCGATGTATGCTGAAAACAAGCTCCAGCGCATTCTCTGCATAGTGTTCGATGCTATGGCAGTGTTCCTGCTGGTGGGCTCCGCCGCACGAAGCGGATTTGTCGCAATCGTTGCCGCACTCATCGTTGGTATCATAGTTTTCGCACGCCAGATAGCAAAGCACTGGAAGCCCTGCGTTATCCTCGTGGCTTCGGCGGCGGTGGTATTCTTTGGTGTGAACTTCGCCCTCGGCAACCGCCTTTTCGAGCGTATCCCCGGCATGGTCAACGAAGCCGTTGGTCTGTTCCTGCCCTCCTCTTCCGAGGACGACCTCTACTCAAAGCTCCCGCTGCGTGAGATATCCACCCCTGCAAGCGGCAAGCTGGTGCTGACCGGTCAGCAGAACACCGTGACAGTAGGCTACGACAGCGACAAGCTCGACTACACCTTCACGGACTCTGACGGCAATGAAGTTCCCACAGTATACAAGTACACATTTGACGGCGAATATGATAAGCTCAGCATCGATGCCGATTACTCCACCAACACATTCACGATAACCGCAGGAACACTGACAAAGGTTTTCACTCCCAACAGCGACGGTGTGCTCATTGGCGATGACGGTCTTGGAAAGACCTTCTCCGATGATGGCCTATATGTTATCGATGCTTCCAGCCTTGGCGTGCTTTCCGCTGACCTCGGCGGAGTTTCAGCCTACATTGAATACGATACCGACGCAGGACGTCTGTTCTTTTCTGAGGACGACGGCGAAACTCCCCTGCCCGGCATACTGACC
This sequence comes from uncultured Oscillospiraceae bacterium, assembly GCA_934454435.1. Lineage (GTDB taxonomy): Bacteria > Bacillota > Clostridia > Oscillospirales > Ruminococcaceae > CAG-115. The sequence continues at coordinate 19,641 of CAKSGA010000001.1, forward strand.
TACTCGTTCCCCGGCGTTATCGACGATGTTTACCTGCGCACCGAGGCTTCCACACAGGGCAATGTGCGTGACGTTATTGCGCTCAACTTCTGGGCCAAGGAAGAAAACTCACTGTTCTTCGACCTGCTCAACCAGAAGAAGATAGAGATGATACACTACCGTACCGCAGACCCCATGCTCCCTGAAAACGCTGACCACATCGGCTTCGAGGGCAAGGAGCAGCTCGGTTCCTCCAGAGGATACATCTGGTCCAGAACGCTTCCGCTGCTGAAGAACTGCCTGATAAAGGGCTACGGCGCCGATACATTCACCTATGTGTTCCCGCAGAACGATGTGCTTGCGAAGTACTACTCCTACTCGCAGTTCAACGCCGGCTTCTACATCACTGTGGACAAGCCGCACAACATGTATCTCCAGATGTTCTACTCCAACGGACTTATCGCTCTCATTGCGTTCCTGGTGATCGTGGTATTCTACCTGGTGGACTGCTTCCGCCTGTACGCCCTGCGCAGGGAATATCGCCGTGAACAGACCATGGGCGCAGCTATCATGCTGGGCGTGGTCGGATATCTCACGGCGGGTCTGTTCAACGACTCTGTAGTTTCCGTGGCGCCTGTGTTCTGGATCCTGCTGGGGACTGGTGCGGCGCTCAACACCATAAACCGCCGCATGGACAGAAACGTTGTCATTGACGAAGAATACGCCCCGGTCGAGGAGGAGAAAATGCCTGCTCCAGAGGACAGCGAACGTGACCGCAGGGCAGCTGCAGCCGGCGAGATACTTGCAGCAGCGATCCGCACCGAACAGCAGAAGAAAGCGGAAGCGCAAAAGGAAGCTATGTCAAAGGTCAGCCGTGAAGACGTTAATGATCTTCTGAATCGTATCCAATCCATGAGGGACAAAACGGCGAATTCTTCCGAAAAAGACACGGAGGACAGCAATGATAACAGCTGACTTCCACACCCACACCGACTTCTCCACCGACAGCGAACAGCCGATGGAGGGTGCCCTGGAGGCTCTGGTCAGCAAGGGAATAAAGACCGTGTGCTTCACTGAGCATATGGATATGGACTATCCTGGCGGAGAGTTCATTCTGGACACCGCCGCCTACCGTGAGCGACTTTTCAGCCTGCGTGAAAAATACCACGGCAGCATAGAGATACTTTTCGGCGTGGAGCTGGGACTGATGGACTACCTGGCGCCCCGGCTGCGGGAGTATGTTTCGGCGTGGGACTTCGATTTCGTGATAGGTTCCTCGCACCTGGTTGACGGCATTGACCCGTACTACCCCGAATACTTCGGCCGCTTCGGCGACCGGAACGGCATTCTGAGATATTTTGAGAGCATTCTGGCGAATATACGGGCATTCGATGACTTCGATGTTTACGGTCACCTGGACTACGTGGTAAGGTACAGTCACGCCAGGACCTACGTCCCCGCAGACTATGCCGATATACTTGACGGGATACTCAAAACGCTTGTTTCCATGGGCAAGGGCATAGAACTCAACACAGCAGGGCTCAAATACGGTCTGGGATTCGCTCACCCGCACCCCTGGCTGCTCCGGCGTTACCGGGAGCTCGGCGGGGAGATCATCACGGTGGGCTCTGACGGCCACAAGGCAGAGCACTATGCGTGGGATTTCGACAAGGTCGCCGGTATTCTTGCGGAAGCAGGGTTCAGGTACTACACTGTGTTCCGCAAACGCAGGGCTGAGTTTGTTCCCATAATAAGGTAATATGTGCAATTCGCTGGAGAAGTTTGGTATGACCTTCTCCAGCGCTTGACTATGCCGCAGATATATGGTATAATTAAGGCAATACCGCATAATTATTGTCGTGCGATTGCGCAGTCAGATTTTTCGTCAGATTGTACAATGAGGACGACGCAAGGCTGACGCCTTGCTAGGACGAATTGTGCAAGATGACGGAAAAGATGCAAGCAAGCGTGCGGCAAAGGCGTTAGCCGTAAATTGTGCGGTGTTGCCTTAAATTTGAGTTAACCAAAGCGAAACGTAACAGGACAGGGGTGAGTTACCTGTTCTGTCCGATCGCCGCTTCATCTGCAAAAATAAAAAACGGAAAGGAAGCATGATCAAATAATGAAAGTGCTGCTATATTCTGAGGCTATGAACCTTGTCAGGATCTCCGGTCTGGGCAGGGCGATAATGCATCAGCAGCGTGCGTTACAGCTGAATGGTTTTGAATATACCCTGGACCCCAAAGACGACTACGATATCGTACATATAAATACCCTGGGACTTCGCTCCCGCCACCTCGCAAAGACCGCACGAAAAGCCGGAAAGCGTGTTGTTTACCATGCTCACTCCACCGAAGAGGACTTCCGGAATTCGTTTATATTTTCAAATGCTCTGTCCGGTTTTGTGAAGAAATGGATATGCAGCTGCTACCGTCGGGGAGATGTCATTGTAACTCCCACGGAGTACTCCAGGCGGCTGATTCAGGGCTACGGGATAAAAAATCCCATCTACCCGGTTTCCAACGGTATTGACCTTGAAAAATATGCTCCGCAGCCCGGCGACCGTGAGGCGTTCCGCAGCAGAATGGGCTTTTCAGATACCGACAAGGTCGTTATCTCGGTAGGGCTGTACTTCGAGCGCAAGGGCATTCTTGACTTCGTACAGATGGCAAGGGACATGCCGGACTACAAGTTCGTGTGGTTCGGAAAGACCCCGCTTTACAGCGTTCCTATGAAGATACGCAGGGCGGTGCACACAAAGCTCCCGAACCTGATTTTCGCAGGATATGTACAGCCGGACGAGCTCAAACAGGCTTATGTCGGCTGTGACGCCTACATATTCCCCACCTATGAGGAAACCGAGGGCATAGTCCTGCTGGAAGCTCTGGCGGCAAAGGCGAACGTAATAATCCGTGACATTCCGGTGTTCGACTGGCTGACAGACCGGCACGACTGCTACAAGGCAAAGGACCTTGCCGATTTCGAGCGCCTGATACGCTCGACTATCTCCGGGGAGCTTCCGTCACTCAGCGAGAATGGACGTGAGGCCGTCACCGGCATGGATATAAAAAAAGTCGGCGAGCGACTGATAAGCATTTATACCGGCATGTTTGAGCAGAAACAGAACCAATAAACGATCTGAGGCGGATATATGAGATATCCGCCTTATATTTCGTCGAAATGCTGTATTTTAGGGCGCAAAATTAGCGCATCTGTAAAATTTCGGAAAAGCATTGAACTGAGGTTGACATCTTCATTAATTTAATATACAATATTGATACAGGTGTGAATTCTATTCAAATCTATACACATTTTACAAAGAACCGGTAGCTTCAGGCTTTGTCCGGAAAAAGGAGGAATGAACATGGGTCTGTTTGATAAGCTTAACAGCGCAGCTCCGTTATCTGATCCGCCACAGCAGACGCAGACGGTTGGTGTGCGTACTGAAATATTCTCGTTTTCAGCGCTTCCTGAAAGCCTGACAGAAATGCAGGCGCTCCCCGAAGCGGACCTGAGCGACCCGTTCAGGACCGCTGCACTGACCGTATGCGCACTCTGCGCATACGCCGCAGATAAGGTCATCGGCACCGATATGCTCAACTGGCTCAGGGGTCCCCGGCCGCTCAGCGGGCAGGATTTATCATTCCTGAACGACCGGTTCCGTGGCGGAAAGATCTACGTCCCGTTCTCCTACTTCGCCGGAGCAGTCCCGGAAAACAACTATACGCCATCTCAGCCGTTCACCATTAAGGTGTGCAGCGACCACAATTCCGGCGCAGAACAGGGCTATATGAAGCTCTTTATCCCCTCCGGCGGTGCTGACACTCCCAGGCCGATAAAGCTCCGCATGAAGGGTGATGGAAAGTGGTGTCTGTGGGAACAGTACCTTCTTCCCGATATCCGCCAGCCGAAATCTGCCGATCTGTGGGTCTGACAGCCTGAAACCATAATAATAAAAGGAGCCGTATTGACACGGCTCCTTTATTATTTCTATGATCAGCTTCCGCTGTATTCTGACAGCTCAACTTCAAAGTCAACTGACTTCTCACGTCCTCTGCTGTCTGTTCTTGCAACGGTCACCGTAACCTTGTCGCCGGGCTTCATGTCCTTGATAATCTCGGAGACCTCGTCAACTGAACGGACCTCAGTGCCGTTTATTGCTGTGATGGTATCGCCAACTACCAGCTCGCTCTTGGCTATCGCAAGGCTCTGGTCGATGTCAGTTACCAGCAGACCGGGAGTCATGCCCTGTATAGCTCCCAGATAGTCGCTGACCTGCAAGCAGGTTATGCCGAGTATCGGACGGCCGCTTACATAGCCCTTGGTGATAAGGTCGCTTATGACTGACTTGGCATCGTTTATCGTGATGGCAAAGCCAAGGTTCTCGGCATTGTTGTTGATCAGCTTCATGTTTACAACGCCTACGACCTCGCCGTACATGTTGAACATGCCGCCGCCGGAGTTACCGCTGTTTATCGCCGTATCAGTCTGGATAGCAGATATGCTGTTGTCATCGTAGACCTGACGGTTAAGTCCGGACACAACGCCCTTTGCTACAGAGGTTTCAAGTCCCAGCGGGTTGCCTATTACAACGACGTCATCGCCAAGGCTCAGCTTGTCGGAGTCGCCCAGCTTTGCTGCACAGAGATCCTTTGCGTCTATCTTCAGCACTGCAAGGTCTGTGTCGGTATCGGAGCCCAGGAGCTCCGCTGTGTAGCTTGTGGACACGCTGTCGCCGGTTTCAGGGTCAGTGGTATTGACGTTTACGACCAGCTTCGATACGGGGGAATCCTCGTTTTCTGCAACGTGGGCGTTCGTGATGATGTATCCGTCAGAGGATATCACGATGCCGCTTCCTGCGCCGTAAAGAGTTTCCTGACCACGATATGTCACATATACCTCAATGTATACGATGGAGTCCTTGACTTCCTTTACAAGATCCCTTGTATATGCGTAGGTGCCATCGCTGTTATACTCGACATCACCGGATGTGGTGTGAGTTCCAACGCCGCTCTGGAGCGAATTCAGGACCTCTTCAGCGTCGCTGGAAAGGCTGGAGTCAGAAGCCGATACAGTGGAAGATGCGCTCTCATCGGGAATGCTGCTGTCAGCCTCCTGTGTAACGCTGCTGCCGCCGCTCACCATTCCGAGCGCCTTGTTCGCCGCAAAAGCTCCGCCGAAACCGGCACCGCCGCAGATAACTGCCACCGCAGCGATCAGGGCGATCACTCTGCCGGTCTTATGTGTGTTGGGCTTCTTCGGGGGCTGGGGCTCAGTCGAGAAGTTGCCCTGGTACTGTGTATTGTTCTGGCTTTCGTTCATGCCATTATTATAGTCAAACATGATCATTCGTCCTTTCTCCGGTCATCGGTACTGTCCGGTTCCCGTTTCCCTTATCGTGTCTTTAGTATAGCAATCCATTGTGTACATCAGGTGAAACAAATTTGAACAAACAATTAAATCACGCTGAACTATTTTAACCGTTCCTGCGATCAGCCCATGCTTGCGGGGGCTTCGCTCATTATAGGCGCTTCGTGACCCTTTACAGCACGGTCAGCGGCGAGGGCAATTGCACATTCAAGACGCTTCTTCTGCATCTCACAGGCTATCTTGTAGGGCTTCTTGACATCGCCCTCATAGATGAAGCTGTTCGCATTGCAGCCGCCGGAGCAGAAGAACTTCGCCCAGCAGTTGCGGCAGCCCTCCTTGCTGTATACGTGGACCTTGGAGAAATAGGTCTTGATATCATCGTTGAAAGTCCCATCATAAAGGTTGCCCATTTTCCACTGCTCTATACCAACGAACTGGTGGCAGGGGTAGATGTCACCGTGCGGCTCGACAGCTACATAGTCGTTACCGCAGCCGCAGCCTCTCAGGCGCTTTATTGCGCAGGGTCCTGCGTTCAGGTCCACCATGAAGTGGAAAAAGTTGAACTTGTCCTCGGTACGGTTAGCCATGATGTCGCACAGCCTGTCGTACTCGGAGAAAACTCTCGGCAGGTCCTCTTCGTTGAGGGCGTAGGGCATGGAGGGGTCTGTGACTACCGGCTCAGCGGAAAGCTGAACAAATCCCAGGTCACGCATTGCGAGAATATCATCAGCGAAATCCAGATTGTACTTCGTGAATGTTGCACGGACATAGTAATCCTTCGTGCCACGGCTCTGCACCAGCTTCTGGAACTTCGGCACGATTATGTCGAAGCAGCTCTTGCCGTTGATGGTCTTGCGGATACGGTCGGTGACCTCACGTCTGCCATCAAGGGAGAGAACGCAGTTGCTCATCTCCTTGTTGATGTATGCTATCTTCTCGTCATCGAGCAGTATGCCGTTGGTGGTGATAGTGAAGCGGAAGTGCTTTCCGTACTTCTTCTCGATAGAACGTGCATACTCAACGGTCTGAACCACCGTATCCCACGCCATCAGGGGCTCTCCGCCGAAAAAGTCCAGCTCGAGCTGCTCACGGTTTGCAGAACGCTCGATAAGAAAGTCTATAGCTTTCCTGCCGGTTTCGGGGGTCATGATGCAGCGCTCGCCGCCGAAGTCGCCCTGCTGTGCAAAGCAGTATTCGCAGCGCAGGTTGCAGTCGTGGGAAACGTTCAGGCACATGGACTTCACCGGGGACTTTACCATAGTGTTGCTGTACTTCTCATAGTCGTCCTCAGCGAACAGTGCGCCGTCCTTGTACAGCTGGTAGAGCTCCGCATAGCTCTCACAGACCTCGCTCCCGGAGTACTTCGGCAGCTTTGCGGGGAGGTCGGCGGGCATGGTTTCGGACATGGGAGCATCGATGAAATCCAGCATGTCATATGCACAGTCATCAGGAAGGTGCACCGCACCGCTGTTGACGTCCAGCACTATATTGTAACCGAGCTGTTTGAACTTGTGTATCATTGGAATTTCGCCTTTCTATGTAAAAATATCTTCTCAAAAAAACTGGGCGGAACAGTTCCGCCCATGATGTGCAATATCAGGAATGATATTACTTTTCAGACTCACATTTCTGGTTTGCAACTGTGCAGGAAGTCTTGCAGGCAGACTGGCAGGAGCTCTGGCACTTGCCGCAGCCGCCCTTTACAGCGGAAGCCTTCAGGTTAGCCTTATTGATGGTAGTGATGTGCTTCAAACTGAACACCTCTTTCATTGATGTATTACAGAAACCCCTCGGGTGACTGTTATCATTACTAGTATACCATAATCTCCACAATATTTCAAGTAGCATTGCGAGATTTTTTACGATTTTTTGCCGCCTGGCAGATCATACCTTACAATAGACAACAGCATAGTCAAAGGGAGCGACATGCACCTTACCGTCCTTTATTCCCTTATTGTAACGGTCGAACGCCGGAACAAAGTCGTAGAACATGTCGGTCTTGTCGTTGACTATCTCGAAAGAATGGCCACGGGTGCTCTTGTTGAGGTAGATTATCGCCGCTTCACGGGTTATCTTGTCATAGCGAGCAAAAACGCAGACATTATCGTCCACCTCAATGAACATCATATGCCCCTGCTCGAAAGCATGCGTGCCCTTGCGTATAACTGCGAGCTGACGTGTGAACTCGATCAGGTCGAGGTTCTCACTTCCCCAGGGATAGCAGCGGCGGTTGAACGGATCACGGTAGCCCTCCATACCAGCCTCGTCGCCGTAGTACACCGACGGAATGCCCGGCAGGAAGAACTGAAGCACCATAGCGCACTTCATCAGGGATATTCCATACATGTACTGATTTCCGGTCAGATAACGCTCCGCCTGCCAGTCCTTACCGTTCCAGCCGACGTCGTCACCCGCAAGGCGTGTCAGTGCACGCTCGGTGTCATGGGTGGAAAGAAAGTTCATCAGCATATCTATGGCGGGCTTGGGGTAATGGTCAAGGATCGTCATGACGCTGTCGGTGAACGCCTTTGCGTCAGCGTACTTCACATAGTTCAGGATAGCTTCCTTGAACGGGTAGTTCATAACGCTGTCAAGCTGACCGCCGATGAGATAACGTCTGCGCACGCCGTAGCTTTCCTTATTTGATGCGTCCTCCCAGACCTCGCCGTATACTATCTTGTCGCCGCCCATGCCCTTGACCGCCTTGTTGATGTTGTCAAGGAACTCGTCCGGGAGCTCGTCTGCAACGTCAAGACGCCAGCCCTGGGCGCCCAGGGCTATCCACTTCTGGAGGATACCGCCCTCGCCGCAGATGTAGCTGGTATAATCCGGGTTGTTCTCGTTGACGTTCGGGAGAGTCGTGATACCCCACCAGCTCTCGTACTTGTCAGGATAGCCGGTGAAGCTGTACCAGGGATAATAAGGGCTGTTGCGGTCACGGTAGGCTCCGGTGTGGTCGCCGTACCTGCCGAACTTGTTGAAGTAGACGGAATCGGCACCTGTGTGCGAGAACACGCCATCCAGAATAACGCTTATACCCATCTCCCTGGCTTTCTCGCAGAGCTCCCTGAAGTCCTCCTCGGTGCCGAGCATGGGATCTATCTTCTCGTAGTTTGCGGTGTTGTAGCGGTGGTTCTCATGCGCCTCAAATATAGGGTTGAGGTACAGGACAGTCGTGCCCAGGCTCTTGATGTAGGGGAGCTTCTCGATTATTCCCTGGAGGTCGCCGCCGAAATAGTCGTTATTGCGGACTATTCCCTTTTCGTCCGGCTTGTAATAGGGAGTGGCGTTCCAGTCGTCACGTATAATGCGGTCGGAGGGTACGCCCTCATGGGGCTTGCCGCTCTTATTGAAACGGTCCGGAAATATCTGATACATGATACCGCCACGAATGAACAGCGGCGTATAGAGGTTCTCGTCAAACACCGTAAGCTGGAACAGCTCCTCGCCCTCAAAAACGCCCTCGGAGGCCCCACGGCGCTTGATATAGCGGCGTCTGCCGTCAAGAATGCAGGTGAAGTAGTAGTGGTGCAGTCCTACGTTGTTAGGGGTGAAGCAGCATGAATAGATATTGTCGTTGCCGCTCTCGTCCTGGAGTATAAGCTCAATGAAGCGCTCCTTATACCCCGGGCGGAACATGACCAGCGTGAGGTCAGTCACCGCAAGGCTCTTTGGAAAGCGCACGTTGAAGATACTCGGCTGACCCTTGCGCAGGGCACCGAACGGGTGCTTGTATTCATTGTCGAAGCAGTCAAAAATCGGTTTACCCATAGTTTCTCCTTGATACACAACAAGGGCGGTAACGCCCTCCGCCGCAGCAGAGGGCACGCCGCCCCAATTATTACTTGCAGAACACCTTTTTCAGACTGGCGAGAAAGGTGCAGATGCTAGGAAGTGGCATTTCGGCTAGGCCGTGTGCCTGCCGAATATGACACTGACGACGCAGATGTGCCTTTATCGGCAGTCTGATTACTTGAGGTTCCAGATATCTCTTGCATAATCTGTAACAGCACGGTCAGCAGAGAATCTGCCTGCGCCTGCGATGTTGTACAGGGACTTCTTGTTCCAGTCGAGCTGGTTCCTGTAAACCTCGCTGATGTAGTGCTGTGTGCCTCTGTAGCTGTCGAAGTCTGCAAGTGCCATGTAGAAATCCTTGTTCCTGATGGAGTTTGCAACTTCCTCGAAGGTTGCACCGTTTATGCCGTTGTACATGCGCTGCATAACGTCACGGATAACCTGACTGTTGTTGATATAATCCTCGGGACGATAGCCCTTCATGCGGAGCTCGTTTACCTCGGGAGTTCTCATACCGAAGATGAAGATGTTGTCGGTGCCTACAGCCTCATGGATCTCAACGTTTGCGCCGTCGTAGGTGCCGAGGGTCAGTGCGCCGTTCAGCATGAGCTTCATGTTACCAGTACCGGAAGCCTCTGTACCAGCCAGGGAGATCTGCTCGGAGATCTCGGCAGCGGGCATGAGTATCTCAGACAGAGTTACACGGTAATCCTCCAGGAATACAACGGAGAGCTTCTCACGGATCTTCGGATTGTGCTTGATCTCCTCGCCGATGCACCAGATCATCTTGATGATCTGCTTTGCGATATAGTAGCCGGGAGCTGCCTTGGAAGCGAAGATATAGGTCTTGGGAACAAAGTCGGCGTCCGGATTCTGGAGCAGGTAGTTATAGTCGGCAATGATGTTCATTGCGTTGAGCTGCTGGCGCTTGTACTCGTGCAGGCGCTTGACCTGAACATCGAAGATGGAATCGAGGTTCAGCTTTGTACCGGTGGTCTTTTCAACATACTCAGCGAATGCCTGCTTGTTCTGCTTCTTGATCTTTGCGAGCTGTTCGAGGACATTCTTATCATTAGCGAATACCTGGAACTTGATGAGCTCTGCAGCGTCCTTCTTGAAGCCCTCGCCGATGCACTGTGTGAGCAGGTCGGTAAGTCCCTTGTTGCTCTGGAGCAGCCATCTTCTGTATGCGATACCATTGGTGACGTTCTTGAACTGGGAGGGTCTGTCAAGGTACTGAAGTCTGAATACATCGTCCTTGATGATCTGGCTGTGGAGCTTGGAAACGCCGTTCACGCTGTGGGAAGCAGCGCAGCAGAGGTATGCCATGTGTATCTTGCCGTCCTGGATAATGGACATCTTGGATACCTTGTCGCTGTCCTGGGTGCGGTTGAACAGTTCCTCGCAGTAACGGCGGTTGATCTCGCAGATGATGGAGTAAATTCTCGGCAGGATCTTCTCAACAAGGTTCTGATCCCACTTCTCAAGTGCTTCTGCCATTACTGTATGGTTGGTGTAAGCGAATGTGTTGGTAACGATGTGCCAAGCCTGCTCCCAGCCGTAGCCGCAGTCATCGAGCAGTATTCTCATCAGCTCGGGGATAGCGAGGGTGGGGTGAGTATCGTTGATGTGGATAGCTACCTTCTCATGGAAGTTCTCCAGTGTGCCGTATACGTTCATGTGGCGCATAACGATATCGCCAACAGAAGCAGCGCACATGAAGTACTGCTGACGCAGGCGGAGGGCCTTACCCTCAAGGTGGTTATCGTTAGGATAAAGCACCTTGGAGATAGCGTGGGCGATGTTGTTTGCGCCCATAGCCTTTGCGTAGTCGCCGGTGTTGAAGCTGCCCATATCAAAGGACATGCTCTCGGCGCTCCACAGACGCAGCTTGGAAACGCCCTTGCTGTCGTAGCCGGAAACGTACATATCATAAGGTACAGCGTTTACTGTAGTGTAGTTGACATGCTCAAGATGGTGGTAGTTATCCTCCCAGTACTCGTTGATCTGACCGTCGAAGTGTACCTCGATAGCCTGGTCGGGAACCGGAACCAGCCAAGCGCCGCCGCCGGGGAGCCAGTTATCGGGAAGCTCAGTCTGCCAGCCGTCAACTATCTTCTGCTTGAAGATACCGTACTCGTAACGGATAGAGTAACCAGTCGCAGGGTAATCGCAGGTAGCAAGTCCGTCCATGTAGCATGCTGCGAGTCTGCCCAGACCGCCATTGCCAAGTCCAGCGTCCGGCTCTTCATCATAAACGGTATCTATCTTTATGCCCATGTCCTTCAGGGCATCAGCTGCAACGTCCTGCATGCCGAGGTTATAAAGGCTGGTCTTGAGGGAGCGTCCCATAAGGAACTCCATGGAAAGGTAATATACCTGCTTTCTGCCCTTGGAATTGCAGTCACGCATGAAGTCGTGGCGCTTCTCCTTGAGGTAGTTCACAACAATGGAGGACAGTGCACGATAAACCTGAGTGATGGTCGCATTCTGTGCGTCAGTCCTGAAGTCGAATTCGAGTATGCCGTCGAGCTGTCTTTTCAGCTCCTCCTTGGTAAACGGAGATGTCATTCTGTTAGTAACCCCTTTCATATATACGGCGCTTTGCACCTTTAGCTATTATACACCATTTATCATTATACTATCATTTCGCAGAAAATGCAAGTTTTTATCGTCATTACTGTGAATTGAAACAAAAATATCCTGCTATCTTTGATGAAAACAGACAATTTTTCCAGTAGTCAAGGTCAGAGTTCCGGAGGATAATCAACTATATCGTTTTATAGTCTATTTTTCTACAGGCAGTCCCCTGCCTGTTCACTTTTCATGCAAAAAACCGCCCGCAGGCGGTCTGTCATAACTGTTTGTTTCCCTTAGCGGCTGCCCTGACCTCCATAATCCCGGTTTCAGGGTAAAAAAACACCGTGCGGCCATAGTCAAGCCCGGTATCCTCGGCTATTATCGGGATACCCTCCTTGCGGAGCGCCGCCTTTACTGCTGCGATGTTCCTCTCACCAATGTTGAACCTGTCGCTGGTGGCTGCGAACATGACCGCACCGCCGGCTATCTTCGCCCGCAGACGTGAACGGTTCGCCCCCAGCTTCTCCATCTCCCTAACCAGCATCGGAACAGCCGTATCTGCAAAACGCATGGGGGTTGCCGCTCCGTTGGTCGCCTGGGTGCTGTCCGGGAGCATTATATGCGACATTCCGCCGACTCCGGTCAGGCTGTCCAGCAGGCAGATACCGACGCAGGAACCAAGCGCATAAGTGACCAGCACATCAGGCTTCCTGCACACTTTAAGGTCGGAAATGCCTATCGTCAGATTTGCCATTACATTACACCAAGTTTCTTCATAAGGGTTTCAAGGGAGTCCATCTCCGGGATAAGGATAATGTTGGACTTTATGTCCACGCCGTCTATCGCAAAGCCATCGTCGATAAACAGCACCTTGTCGCCGACCTGTGAGAACTCGATTATAGGAACGCTCATGATCGCACCAAGCATATCCACCGTCATTGACGGGATATCCATGTCTATAGTGAGCCCGGTGAGGGTCGCCAGGGCACGCAGATAGCTTCCCGCCATGATATTGCCCATCTCGGTTATTACGGAGAGCTGCATGTCGTCCAGCTTTGTTACCTGGACGTTCTCAGCGCTCATGAAAGTGGACAGCTGTCCTCCAGAAGGAACATCATCATGCCCTTTATATCGCCCTGGAGCCGCACCAGAATACCGGTTATGACCTTCTCCGGACCGCCCATCGCATCTATTATCTGCTGATACTCCAGCACGCAGACGTCCGGCACCTTCATCTCTATCGGCTTTCCGAGCATTTCCGACAGGGAGGACGCCGCACTTCCGGAACCTATATTTCCTATCTCACGCAGACAGTCTATCGCTACGGGAGATAACTCGTCGTAATTTTTAAGCATTATATACTCCTAGAAGGCAATACCACACAAAGATTGTGCGTGTATTGCGTAGTCAGATTATCCAATAATACGCTTTGCTGATTGGCTAATCTCGTTTTTCGTCAGGTTGTGCAATGAGGAGTTGTTGACGAAAGCGATAGCGTTTTCAAGTCAACAACTAGCAACGCAAGGCTGACGCCTTGCTAGGACGAATTGTGCGACATGACGGAAAAATGCAAGCAAGACACGTACAAAAACCAAATGTTGGTCTTTGTGCGGTATTGCCTTATATTATCTGAGGTTATTCGCCAGTCTTGTGAACTCGTCAGAGGTAGTGACCACCCTGGAGCTTATCTGGTAGGCACGCTGTGTTTCTATCAGCTTTACCATCTGGTCAGCGAGGTTCACGTTGGAGGTTATAAGCGCACCCTGGAGCTTCTCAGCAGTCCTGTCGGCAGTGGCTGCGCCGCTCCTGTCGGTTGCAGAATATCTGTTGACAGCCGCTGCATCTATGCCGTACACATTGTCAAAGCTGAATACGCCTATCATATCGGTGAGCGCCTGATAGTCCGGCTGTGCGCCGTCTGCTTCAAAAGGCACCACTATCCTGTTGTTATCGTAATCCAGAACGTATTCGCCGCTGGCACTGGTAAGATACCACTCACCGGTATCCGCCTGGGTCATGGCAAAGGAGCCGTCACGGGTATAATGCACCTCGCCGTAGCGGTCCTCCACTGCAAAGAAATCCTCGTTCGGCAGGGCATAGTCCAGCGGGCGCTCGGTGTAGTAGAATGAGCTCTCACTGAACATTATATCCGTTTTCTGGATATATGCGCCGTGACCGGTCTGCCAGTCCTCCTCGGTAGCACGCTGGGTGGAATAAAGGCAGTCCGCAAAGGACGGACGCATGCTCTGGTAGCCGTATGTATTTATGTTTGCGATGTTATTGCCGTAGACGTTCAGTGCCTGCGCCTGGGCGATCATGGCAGTCTTGCCGGTGTGGAAAGATATATTCATCGTCTGCTCCTTATATCTTGCAGATGGACGTTGCCTTCTGGTTCATGGAGTCCAGCAGCTTTGCAAGGGAGCTGGAAGCCTCATAAATACGGTTGGCGTTCATCATCATGGTCATTTCGTAGTTCACGTCGATATTGGAGCGCTCATATGCGCCCTGGATTATCTCGAACCGTGTATCGGCAGGAACATCTCCCGCCTGGACGGAGGTGAACATATTCGCCCCGAACTTGTCCACATTCCCCTCAGGGTCGATATAGGACAATCTCAGACGGTCAACGAGCTCGCCGTCCTGATAGATGGAGCCATCGGCGTCTATCACGAAATCCTTGTTGCCAAGATATATCTCGCCGTTCTCGCCAAGTATCCTGCCGGAGTTCGACAGACAGAGGTAGCCCTCGCCGTCAAGCTCCCACTGGCCGTTCCTGGTGAGCATGGTTTCGCCGTTGTAGGCCGCAATGTTAAAATACACATCTCCGTTTATCGCTACGTCAAAGGGTGACTCGGTATACTCGAAAGTTCCCTGACCCAGGTCAGTGTAGGAGGTGTCAACATAGGTCTGCGCAAAGGTCCCCGAAAGCTCCTCACGGTGCTTCACAAGTATCATCTGCTCCTGAAAGCGGTTGGTGATTATCGTGTCACGCTTGTATCCGGCAGTTGACATATTCGTGAGGTTGTTGCCTATGCAGTCCAGCTTGCGCTGGTTCAATATCATGCCGTTGCAGGCGTAGTAGTATCCTCTGTTCAAGGCTGTTCCTCCTTCTCCGGGGAGCTTCCCCTTATGTAAGGCTCCAGCGCTGCTTTCAGCGCCAGTATGGCTTTGGTATTTATCTGGCACACTCTGGACTCCGACACGCCGATTGCCTTTGCGATATCGGAGTACTTCATGTTCTTGTAATAGTAAAGCGTGATGACCTGCCGCTCCTTCTCCTTGAGGGAGGAAATGGCACTTGCGGTCACCTCACGCAGTTCCTGCCGCAGCAGGCGGGAATCCGTCCCCTCGGACGATGGCAGGTTCTCCTCGAAATTGTCCTCGTACAGAAGTTCTTCAAAGGACAGCGTGACGGTGTTTGCGGCGTCCGCCATGCCCCTCAGGAGCTTATCCTCGCCTATCCCGAGATACTCCGCCAGCTCTGCGCTGGTCGGAGCCCTGTTATATTGATTATACAATATACTGTTCGCCTTGTCAAGGTCACGGGCAAATTTTCTTACAGGTCTTGGCACCCAATCCTGTTTCCGGACATAATCAATGACCGCTCCCCGGACCTTCAGTGAGGCGTAGGTCTCGAACTTTGCGCCCTTTGCAGGGTCGAAGCTCTCGATAGCGTCCATCAGGGCGATAACGCCCTCGTTCACCACATCATCAACATCGCCGTACTTTATAAAGGTATTCCGCAGGGAAAGTACACATGCACGCACCAGCCCGAGATTTTTGAGGACTATCTCGTTCCTGAGCGCCTCGCTGCGGGTCATGCTGTACTCCTCCAGGAGCGCCGCATTGCTGCTTTCCATGCTTTTCCCTCCTTTCCGGTGACCTTATATCAGTGAACTGCTGCCGGCTGTCCCACCGGAGATGGCCGCTGCGCAGGCGTGTTCAGGGAGATGTTCCCTATCGCCTGTATCTGTGCCGTGGAGTCTATCTCGCTGTAGGAAAGCACCGTGATATTCGGTATGAACTGCTCGGTGAGCTTCTTATAATAGATACGCACCACGGGGGACGTCAGGATAATTACAGTGGGTATAACATCCTTGATCTTGTCTATTTCCTGATTGGAGGCTGCAACGATACGCTGGATAAGGTCCGGTGCCATCGCAAGATAGCTGCCCTGGTCGGACTTCTTGACGGAGCTTACTATCATATCCTCGATCTGGGTATCAAGCGTTATCACACGCAGGGAATTTGCTTCAGAGAAGCGGTGCGTGATGGTCCTCTTGAGGGACTGACGGACATATTCCGTGATTATATCGGTGTCCTTCAGGACGTTTGCATGGTCGCCGATAGTTTCCAGAATGGTTTCCAGGTCACGTATCGGAATTCCCTCTTTAAGCAGATTTGCGAGGATTTTCTGCAAATATCCCACGGATATAACTTTCGGTATAATGTCGTCCACCACGATGGGATTGGTTTTCTTGACATTTTCCAGCATGGTGTTTACGTCCTGACGGGACAGGAGCTCATGAGCATAGCGCTTCATTATCTCCGACCAGTGGGTTATCATTACTGAAACCGGGTCGATGAGCGTGTAGCCTGCAACGTCCGCCATTATCTTCTTGTCCTCGGATATCCACTTTGCAGGCAGCCCGAACGCAGGCTCCACCGTATCTATACCGTCGATCTGCTGGGTAACGTCGCCGCTGTCCAGTGCGAGATAGTGGTCTACCAGTATCTCGCCCCTTGCGACCTCCTCGCCCTTTATCTTGATGATGTACATGTTCGGGTTGATCTCCGGGTTATCCGTCATGCGGACTGACGGAATGACCATGCCCATATCCAGTGCGAACTGCTTTCTGAATATTACGACACGCTCGATAAAGTTACCGCCGGATTTCTCATCGACCAGCCGCAGCAGGCTGTAGCCGAACTCCATCTCAATGGGCTCGACATTCAGCAGCTTGAACACGTTGTCGATGTCCCTGTAGTAGTCGTTGTCCGCCGGGAGCTTTTCCATCTCCTTTTCCTCAGCCTTTTTACGCTGAGCGAGCTCCAGCTCCGCCATCTTCTTTTTATTGCGGTTGAGCAGGACAGCGCCGACGATGAGCAGCACGCCCAGTATAAGGCATACCACAGTCGGGAAGCCGGGTATCACCATCATGACCGTCATGACGATGCCCGCTATCATCAGCACGAACGGCTGCGCCGTGAACTGCGTCTTGATATCGTTGACAAGGCTGTCCTCGCTCGCCGCACGGGTAACGATCATACCGGTCGCAACGGAAATGAGCAGCGCAGGTATCTGGGAGCACAGACCATCACCGACAGTCGCCAGGGAATATGTGTTGAGTATGGTATTGAAATCGCCGCCGCCACGCACCATTCCGATGATGACGCCGCCGATCAGGTTTACAAGAGTGGTGACGATGGACATGATCGCATCGCCCTTTACGAACTTCGTGGCACCGTCCATGGAACCGTAGAAGTCTGCTTCACGCTGAATGTTGTTACGGCGCCGTTTTGCCTCTTCCTCGTTGATTATGCCGGCGTTGAGGTCGGCGTCGATCGCCATCTGCTTACCGGGCATTGCGTCCAGGGTAAATCTCGCAGCTACCTCGGATACTCGCTCGGAGCCCTTGGTGATTACGATGAAGTTTACCAACACGATGATTATGAATATCAGGAAGCCGACGATAGCATCGCCGCCCATAACGAAGTTACCGAACGCTGCGATGACGCTTCCCGCATAACCGCTCGACAGAATGCCTCTGGTGGTCGAAACGTTCAGCGACAGCCGCAGAACCGTAGTCAGCAGCAGCACCGTCGGGAACACCGAGAACTCCAGTGCCTCCTTGATGAACATCGTCATGACAAGGATTATAAGGCTGAGGGAAATATTCAGCAGTATCAGGAAATCCAGCAGCCAGCTGGGGAGCGGGATAATGATCGCAATTACGATAAATATTACGAACAACACGAACGAGTTATTCAGTATCTTGCGTATCATGCGGATCATCTCCTCTCTGTAATATTATATCAGAAATATACTATTTGTGTCGAATTAAGCGTGCAGCGTCTTGTGCTTTTCCCGGTAGACTACCGTCAGCACCTCTGCGACTGCGTTATAAAGCTCCGCAGGTATCTCCCTGCCGAGATCCACCATGCTGTACAGCGAACGTGCCAGCGGGGGATTTTCTATGGTCATTACGCCGTTTTCCTCGGCGATCTTTACTATCCTGAGCGCCAGGTAGTCCTTTCCCTTTGCCACCACCTGGGGGGCGTTGTTCTTGTCCTGGTCGTATTTCAGCGCAACCGCAAAGTGCGTAGGGTTCCTGATTATGACGTCCGCCTTGGGGACCTCCTGCATCATACGCTGCTGAGCCATCTGCTGCTGTCGCTGCTTTATCTTGCCCTTTATCTGGGGGTCGCCTTCCATCTGCTTGAATTCTTCCTTGACTTCCTGCTTGGACATTTTGAGCTTCTTCTCAAACTGCCACCACTGGAACAGGAAGTCCGCAGCGGCAACGAAAACCAGCATTATACATATCAGCATCACAAGGTCGAAGATTGTAAGCGCCGCATAGGTTACGCCCGCCATAACGCCTGTGTTCATCAGTGAGATGAATTTCGGCATGCGTGCCTGTATCTCGTTATAAATAACAACGCTTATTATAACTACCTCTATAAGTCCTTTCAATATGCTGACGATGGACTGCATGGAGAACAGCTTCTTTATGCCAGACAAGGGGTTCAGCCGGGAAAACTTCGGCTTGAGCGCCTTCATCGTGAACAGACCCCGGGTCTGCGCTATCGTAGGAATAATGCCGAGAAACATCGCAATAAGGCATATCGGACCCACGCACATAGCAACGATCGTGATAACATCGGTAAATATCGAGATGATCGTATCAGTGCTGACCGTCGTCTGACCGACATGCTCGTAGACCGAACCGCAATACGCCAGCATCGACTTCGTGATAAATCCCAGCAGAAGCCGCATGGAAGCGAACAGTCCCAGCACCGAAACCGCCGTTACGATCTCCTTGCTCTGGAGGACGTTGCCCTCCTTACGCTGGTCCCGGCGCTTTTTCGGGGTGGCTTTTTCGGTTTTTTCTTCTCCTGCCATAGTTCCGCCCTTTCAGCGTAAATCCGCTATTTCAGCGCCGTCAGACCGGAGCCGCCATCTGCTCCAGCAACCCGTTCAGATTGGTGAACAGCAGATCCATGATGTCCTGCATGAAGCCTGCGGTCATGGAGCAGCTCGCCGCCAGCACCACAAAACCCACCAGCATCTTGATCTGCACGTTCAGCACGAACACGTGTATAGATGGTACCGCCTTCATCAGCACACCTATGCAGAACTCCGTGACCAGCTCCGCTGCAATGACCGGCATAGCCAGCTTGATACCCAGCGTTATCACCGTTTCAAAGAACTGAACGATAAGGTACATATAGTTGATGTTGAAATTGCTGAACCCCAGCGGGATAGTTTCATATGACACCGCAAACAGCTTTATATAGCTCAGGTGCCCTCCCACCAGGAAGAAATATATCATGAACCACCAGCTGTAATACTGCGTGATAAGGCTGGTAGTACCAAATGTCGGGTCGTAGCTCTTGGACATGGAGAAGCCGATCTGGAAATCTGCAAGCTCACCCGCATAGGCGAACAACTGGAGCATAAGGTTCACGAAGAACCCCAGCGTAAAGCCCACCAGCAGCTCCTTGGCTATATCCATCGCAAACGGCAGAACTCCGTCCGGGAGCGTGTAGGAGATCCCTCCCGCCGAAGCCATGACCACCGCCAGCATGAGCGAAAGCCCCGCCTTGACCATATTCGGCACGCCGTTGCGGGAAAAGATCGGGTTGAACATGAAGATCCCGCTGACCCGCACCAGCACCATGATAACGATAATGAAATTGTTCTGTATGATCCCCCAGATCTCTGACATGGCGCCGCCTTACGTTATGGGGACTGCGGCGACTTTCTCAAAGATGAGGTTCACAAAGTCGATACACTCCGAGGTCATCCAGGGTGCGAGGAAAAACAGCGCCAGACCTACCGCCACCGCCTTTGGTGCGAATGAGAGCGTCTGCTCGTGCACCTGCGTTGCCGCCTGAAGAATTGCAATGACCAGTCCCACTATCATAGCGATCAGCAGAATTGGCACCGCCAGCTTGAACGCCAGCATGATAGCTGCCAGAAAGACCTCCATCATATCGTCCTGCGTCATTTGTCACACCCCCTCAAAGCTAGAGATTATAGCTTGCAACAACGGAGCCTATCAGCAGGTTCCACCCGTCCGCAAGCACGAAAACGAGTATCTTGAACGGCATCGAGATCATCGCCGGCGGCAGCATCATCATACCCATTGACATGAGCGTACTGCCGACCACAAGGTCGATGACCAGGAAGGGCAGGAATATCAGGAAGCCCATCTGGAACGCACGTTTAAGCTCGCTTATCATGAACGACGGCACGATGACCGTCAGGCTGAGATCGTTCTGTATGTACTCCTCGGTGTAGCCTCCCTCGGGCGGTTCCGTCTTTGAGAGGTCGAGAAAAAAGTTAAGGTCGTCGTTGCTTGTCTGCTTCAGCATGAACTTCTTCAGCGGCACCGAGGCGGCGTCAAGAGCCTCCTGCGTGGTCATTTCCTCGCTGACGTAGGGCTGGTATGCGACCTCGTTTATCTCTGAAAATACCGGTGCCATTATGAAGAACGTCAGGAACAGAGCCATTCCGGTGATGACCATGTTCGGCGGAGTGCTCTGGGTCTGCATCGCCGTGCGAAGAAATCCAAGCACTATGACTATCCTCGTGAAGCAGGTCATCATGATCAGCAGCGAGGGCGCCAGCGCTATAAGCGTCAGCAGTATGATTATCTCCAGCGGCTGCGAAGCGTCCACGCCGATAAGTTCCTGTATCACCGAGGAACCGGTGTCGTTGCCCACATATGAAGGGTCGGTGTCGAGATAGTCCCCGGGCTGCTTGTCCGTTTCCAGCGGAGCCTCGGACGTACCCGCCTGAGCCTCCTGCGTTGCTGCCTGGACCTCACCGCTCTGCTGCTGCGCATAGGCGGAAAGGCTGCATGCACACACCGCCAGCAGTACCGTCACCAGCAGCGATACCGCAAATCTCAGCACCAGACGCTTATTCTCTTTTGTCAGCTGATATCCGAACACGCCGCCGTTCCTCCTGCCTTACTTTTTGTTCATCATATTCTTGAAAACAGTCCTGAAACTCTCGCTGAATGTCGGGTTCCCGCCGTTTTCGTCCTTCTTCGCCAGAAGCTGCTCTTCGTTCTCCTCCAGCTCGTGGACCTTCTCCACCCTGCCGTTGGTGACGCCAAGCACCATGCACTTCCCGCATATGCTGACAAGCAGCAGCATCTTGTCCGGCCCGAGATTTATCCTCTCCAGTACCTTCATGTGTCTGCTGTCGCTCAGCGTGACCCTCTTATTGAGCTTCGTCATCGCCCAGAATATCAGGAAAACCAGTGCCAGAACGCCCAGCAGCGCCATTATCATCTGAAAATATTCCACCGCTGAACCTCCCACCGATCCTGCAAAAAATCCCGTGATATTTCCGGCGTGCCAAATCAAAGGGATCACGCCATATGCCGGCAGTTCTATAAAAGAAAAGCAGCCGCACCTCAAACCGGCAGGTCCGAACAGTGCGGCGGAATTTCTGCTTCACAAAGCCGTCTGCTACCGTAAACGCAGCGACCTCTATGTAATGCTGACTTACCCTGCCATGACTGTACAGTCCTGCAAAAGATCACCCGGTACGCCGGGTGAAGTCTGTCAGCCGAGTACCTTCTTGACAGTCTGTAAAATTCTGTCGGGCTTGAAGGGCTTTACGATAAAGTCAAGAGCACCGAGCTTGATAGCTTCAACTACCATTGCTTCCTGACCCATAGCGGAGCACATTACTACCTTAGCCATAGGATCCATGCCCTTGATGTCCTTGAGTGCTTCGATACCGGTCTTGTTCGGCATGGTGATGTCCATGATCACAAGGTCGGGCTTCTCGGCTGCGTAAACATCACATGCGATCTGTCCGTCAGCGGCTTCAAGGATATTGGTGTAGCCGTTCTTCGTCAGAGCGTCCTTGATGAGCATTCTCATGAAAGCTGCGTCGTCAACCAGTAAA
Organism: uncultured Oscillospiraceae bacterium; assembly: GCA_934454435.1. Classification (GTDB taxonomy): domain Bacteria; phylum Bacillota; class Clostridia; order Oscillospirales; family Ruminococcaceae; genus CAG-115. Next base: position 41,518 of record CAKSGA010000001.1, read on the forward strand.
ATCTTCTTATCCATTACAAAAATTCTCCTTGATTTATTGTAGTATCAAATCATTGCGTTTCTCAGGGTCATTCCTTGCCAAGACTGTCCATGAAGTTGGACTTGACGATCTCGGTTATTCTGACTGCGAAATTGTCGTCGATGACCACGACATCGCCCCTTGCGATAAGGTTGCCGTTTACTACGACATCGACCGGAGCACCGGCCTGGCGCTCGAGCTCGATTATGGTTCCCTGCTGGAACTCGAGGATATCCTTGACCTTGCGCTTAGCCGTGCCGATCTCAACGGATATCTCCAGCGGAACTCCCATCAGCAGCTTGAGGTTATCCTTCTGGTCTGCGGGCAGTCCGAAATCCATAGCGTCAAACTGATGCAGCTGGGCGTTCTGGATATTGACCGGGGGAACAGGCGGCGGATATGCTCCATAGGCCGCATACTGACCACCGTAACCGTACCCGGGATACGCCGGCTGCCCCTGCGGAGGATACGGATATCCAGCCGGAGGAACCTGCTGCGGAGCCTGACCCGCCGGAACCGTCTGCTCAGCCTGTGTGGTCTGCGCAGCCTGTGCGGTCTGCGCAGCCTGAGCAGGCTGGGGAGCAGGAGCCGCTGCTGCGGGCGCCGGAGCCGGTTCGGAGGCAGGAGCAGAACCACTCTGGATATGGCTTTCAGCCTGCGCTGCATCGCCGTTGAACTTCTCGATCATCTTTCCTGAAAGCGACTTTGCAAGATCCACTGACATAACAGACATGAATTCACTGTTCATGACGCCGTCAACGGAAAGGTTGAATGTGACTGCAACGATCGTCTGCTCCGGGTCGAGCTCTGCGAGCTGACAGAAATTCGTCTGCTCGATCAGGTAGGGGGTAGGCGTGGAGATATCCACTGAGATACCCAGCAGGTCTGACAGGGCTGTTGCAGATGCTCCCATCATCTGGTTCATGACCTCGGAAACGGCGCTGATGTTCATCTCATCGAACTCAAAGTCCGGGGATACTACCAGCGGATTACCCATCAGCTGGTTGAGTATGAGCTGAACGTCGTCCTGCTTCAGCACCATCATGTTCTGACCGGAGATACCGGAAACATACACGATCTTGACGCAGATAGCAGGTTCAAGGCGATCGTAGTTAAGGTCGGCAGCCTTGACCACATTCACCTGCGGTGTAGTGATCCAGACCTTTGCGTTGAGCAGCTCGGAAACCGCAGTAGCAGCGGCGCCCATGCTTATATTGAGTATCTCGCCGACTGCGTCTATTTCATATGAGCTGAATTCAACGTTTGTATCCTTTTCATTAGCCATCGAACTTTATACCTCAATTCTCTGTAAAATTGTCTATCATAACAGCCTTTTTATTGTTATATGTACCCAGTTTTCCGGTGCACCAGGGCTTGTTGCCTATACGCACGTCAACGCTGCTGCTTATGCTCTTGCCCAGCGGTATGACATCGTTCACCTGGAGCGTCAGGACTTCATACAGGTCAAGATTTATCTCGCCAAGCACTGCCGTGATGTTGAGATCCGTATCGCTGATGCCGTTCATGATAGTGTCACGGCGCTCTGCCTCACGGTTTGCATCAAGCCTGCGCCTGGAAACATTATAGCGTGAGATGAACTTGCTCATGATCTCATCAAGATTTATCGCAGGTATGCACACGGAGATGATGGACTTTGCGCCGTTTATCTCGACCTCAAGCGCCACGATGATAACGGTGTCCTCATGACCGATGGTCTGCACCACTCTTGAATTTGTTTCAATGCCTATCAGCTTTGGCTCAAGCTCGATGTGAGAAGCCCAGGGCTCGTACAGAAGCCCCGCCATGGAGTTCATCACGTCGGTCATTATCGTGATCTCTATCTCTGTGAAGTCACGGTTGACGTCCCTGAATTCGCCCCTGCCGCCAAGCAGACGGTCTATCATAGTGAACGTTATGGTGTTTGATATCTGCACTATAACAGTGGTTTCGCTGACCTCTTCGTTCTTTATGCCCATATCCACCATGCCCATCAGAACATAGTCGGGAAGCGCATTATTGAACTCACTGTACCGCTGTTCCTCTATATTGACCAGCGATACTCGGCAATATAGTCTAAGCAGACCTGTAAGATATGACGAAAGCAGTCTTGCATAATTTTCAAAGATACCGTCAAGGACCTTTATCTGCTCCTTCGTGAACTTCTTAGGTGCACGGAAGTCGTACTCCTTGACCTTTTCCTCTTCCTTTGCCGAAACCACCGGAACTGCACCGGCGGCAACGTTTTTCAGCATTTCATCTATCTGCGCCTGCGTCAGGACATCAGCCATCTGTATCCCCCCTGAATTTCAACTGCTGAATGATAACACTCCTGCGGGCTCAGTCGGAAGCCCCGCTGTCTGCGTCAGCGCCCGTGTCCGAGCCGGAGTCAGCGCCCGTGTCCGAGCCGGAGTCAGAACCTGACTCCGTATTCGCTGCAAAGCTGCCATAGTCGGCAGGTATCACAGGCCCCATTGACGTTCCGCCGGTGTGATCAGGATATTTTTCATTTATCGAGTCTATGATGGACTGAGCGTAATCATTAGGCACCTTGCTGCTGCCGCTGTTGTTTCCATCAGGATCGAACTTGTCAAGGTCGATACCGTAATCGATCTTCAGGATATCCTTCATGACTTCAGGGTCAGTCGGATCCACATCAGATTTCAGCAGCACCATCTCAACACGGCGGTTCTTCGCCATTCCCTCCGGCGTGTCGTTGTCAGCTACCGGCTCGGCGTAGCCGCTGCCCTTGGCACGGAACTGCTCCGTATCCAGCACCTTGCGGTAATCCAGGTATTTTACAACGCTGACCGCACGTCCGCTGGACAGATCCCAGTCGTTCACCTCGGATATCGCCTTTGCGGTGTGTCCGTTGATGGTGCAGGTCTGTATTGAAGCCCTGACCGCCCTTATGCCGGGCCCTATGCCGTCCAGCAGATCCTTTCCCTCCTGGGTGAGCACTGCACTGTTCGGCTCAAAGAAAACATTGTTATCAAATCTTATATTGAGATGCGCAGCACCGCTCTCAAGAGAAACGGACTGCTCAAGATTGTTATCCGAAACATACTGCGAGATATACTGATAAAGCTGGTCAAAGCTCTGCGGGAGATTGCCCTGACCTCCGTTGCTGTCCGGCTTTTCGCTCACGGTTCCCTCGCCCTCGTCCGGGGTCGGATTGGGAGAGTCCACATACTCATTCAGATATTTGCCATGGGACGTGAACGCTTGATATATGTACTGGAACTTCTGGTCGTCCTGGGACGAAGAAGCATACAGCAGTACAAAGAACGTCAGCAGCAGCGTGACCATGTCACCATATGTGGATAACCAGTCGTTACTGTGGTCTTCCTTTGGTTTTTTCTCGATCTTAGCCACTGATATTCCTCCCCTGCAAAGTAATTGCACACATGCGTATCAACTCAGGACGCTAAACGCATTATCCTGCCAATATATTATTGTAGCATAAATCCGCTGAAATTGCAAATACTTTTTGACTTTTTTTCTGAAAAATTGTAATTTTTCTGACAAATCGCCTGACTCATCCGCCGGTCTTACCGGAACGCTTCTTTGAGGACGGCAGCATGAACTCCAGCTTTTCCTGAATATAACGTGGGTTAGAGCCCTCTGCGATCGCCAGAACACCCTCTTCGATTATCTGCATGCACAGCAGCTCGTCATTGTGAGCATTCTGGAGTGCACTTGCCATAGGATTGAACAGGACGTTCGCAAACAGCGAGCCGTAGAACGTTGTGATAAGCGCTGTCGCCATACCGCTTGCCAGTCCTTCCGGGTTGGTTCCCATGGTGTTCAGCATGTTAACCAGACCAACAACGGTACCCAGCATACCGAAAGCCGGGAATACCGCAACGCCTCTCTCAAAGAACGCACGGCCGTTGTCGTGACGCTCGCACATGAAGCTGATGGCATCGTCCAGCATTCCACGCACCTTTGCGGTGTCGTTTGCATCAACTATCAGCATCAGTGCGGACTTCATAAACTGATCCTGGCACTGGTTCGCACTTTCTTCAAGGGCGAGCAGGCCACGGCCTCTTGCAATCTTAGCGTACTCAACGATGTCGTCTATGTACTTTTCAGGCTTGAACTTCTTGGGCATTAAGACCAGCTTCAGGCGCTTTCCCAAGCCAGCAAGATAGCTCAGCGGATAGGAAGCGATAAGAACGCCTATCGTACCACCGATGGTGATAGCCAGTGACGGCGGGTCGATGAACCAGTCCATCTGACCACCCTGGAAAATACCGAAAACGACCATGCCGAATGCAATGACCCAGCCTATTATTATCGTGATATTCAAAAGAATCCCTTCCTTTTCACGGGCTTATGCCCACATTTTCAAGATCAAAGCAGCTTCCTGCCGTTGTTATGTCAAAGGCTTCTGTGCGTCTGCCGCAGCCTGTCTGCCGAAGCGCCGGCGCCGCCTGTTATATTCGAGAATTTTGTTCTGGAGCTCCTTCATGCTCTCACGGACGATGTATGAATGTCCGTTAGACAGCACTACAACTGTATCCGGAGTTTCAGTGACGGATTCTATCATCAGCTCGTTGAGCAGAAATTCCTTTCCGTCAAGTTTGGTAAGAAAGATCATAATTACCTCTTATAACGTATCCTCCCCCGCCCCTGGCAGGGGAGGTGTTATTCAGCTATGTATTATCTCTTGAGTGAGAGCAGCTCTTCAAGCATGGTATCAGAAGTCGTGATAACTCTGGAGTTAGCCTGGTAGCCTCTCTGGGTGGTGATCATGTCGGTGAACTCCTGTGCAAGGTCAACGTTGGACATCTCCAGTGCACCGGAAACTACCTCGCCTGCGCCGTCCTGACCAGCAACAGCGAGCTTCGGCTGACCGGAAGCAACGCTCTCTGCGAACAGCGTGCCGCCCATTGCGGTAAGACCGTTGGGGTTATCGAATGTAGCGATGTCGATGCGCCCGAGGTTCATGTAACCGTGAACGGAATGGTAGCCGATGATGGTACCGTCCTGCTGTACGGTGACATTCTCAAGGTCCTTGTAGCTCTGTTCAGCACCCTTGCGGCCGTCTGTCAGGTTGAATGTGGAAAGCGACTTTGCAACTGTGGTGTAGAAGCTGTCCTCGCCATCGCCGAAGGAAAGGGACGGATTAGAACCGAACAGTGCCTTTCTCTGACCAGGCGTCATTGCAGCAGCTCCAACGAAGCTGCCTGTATCAAACGTGAACAGCTTCTTGGCATTTCCGCCTGCCGCAGCAGCTACAGCCGCATTGATGTCAGTCAGGAATGCAGCGTCATCTGCATAATCCTTATTGGTAACAGCGATAGTCAGGGTGTTGTCGTCCCACTGTGCAGTAGGATCGTCGTAGTTGGAAACATACTTGAACACTACCTTGTAATTGTTCGCAAAAGCGCCGGGCTGTCCTGCGGTAGCGGCGATGCCGGTGACTACAGGGTTTCCATTGACAAGGGTCATCTCGCCCCAGCCAGTGATGGCGGTATCCAGTGTTCCGGCAGGGACCTCAAACTTGGTAACGGAAAGATTCAGACCAGCAAGGGCGCCGGTGGTGTCTGCTGCCTTGGCTGTTTCGATGGCGGTCTTTATCGCCTGGGTGATGTCGGACTGTCTTGTGCTGTCGGTGACGGTAATAGTCCACGCATTTGCGCCGGAGTCATACGCAGCGGCAGTGTCTGCTCCCTTTGTAAGCTTGATCTTCGCCTTGTTGTATGCGTTGGAGTCGTTTGCATTGTTCGTAGCAAAAGCTATTGTAGCATACGACTTGGTCGCTGCACCGCCGGCGGTCACGTCCGCACGAGCCTCAACGCTTGCCTGGTCGAGGGTGTGGGTCCAGCTGTCGACCTTTGCCTTTGCCACCTGGGAGGTGGTAGAAGCCGGCAGGTTCTCAAAGCCGAACTTGATGGAAACATCGTCCGGCAGAGTGACACCGCCTGCCTGAAGGCACTTTGCGATCTCGTCCTCGAAAGCCTGTGCAGAGTCGAACTGCTGCTCCTTATCGAAGAACAGGTTAAGCACGCCGGAGGAATATGTAGCGAACGGATACTCAGCCTGGTTGAACGTAACAGACATGTCAGTATTATCGGACGGGTCGGAAACGGAAACGGTGACATCGCAGCCGTTGATGGTCTTGGTAGCGCTGGAGCACTTTGCGTCTGTAGCCGGAATGGTGATCTTTATGGGCTGGCTGCCTGCGGGCTGGCCGTCAAAGTCGCCGGAAACGCCGAGCACCTTGTAACCGGAAGCGTTTACGAGGTTGCCCTCTTCATCGACATTGAAAATACCTGCTCTTGTGTAGAGAGTATTTCCGGCTGCATCCATTACCTGGAAGAAGCCCTCGCCGTCGATAGCCATATCGTAGATGCTGTCGGAGAATGTGAAGCCGGACTGCGTCATATTCGGTGTGGTAGAATTCAGCTTAACGCCATAGCCTACCTGTATAGGATTGATACCACCCTTGGTGGTGGAAGCCCCGGACGGGCTCTTCTTTGTCTGATAGTAAACGTCCGCAAAGGTAACAACATTAGTCTTGTAGCCAGTGGTGTTTACATTGGCGATGTTGTTGCCGATCACGTCCATCTTCTGCTGGTGGGTTTTCATACCGGATACACCGGTGTAAAGGGATTTAACCATCTGATTGACCTCCAGAATAATTTTGTTGGACTCTTCCGCCGCCCCGTCTCAGTCGCAGCCGGGGCATGAATTCCATTCAGGTCCGTTCATACGATAACGGTAGAGTCGATGTTCGTGAACACGCTGCCCTGTAACTCGTTGTCAGAAAGGGTGGTGATCACCTTGTTGTTCTTGACGCTCACAACAAAAGCGTTTCTTCCCACAAGAACCAGCGTTTCTGTGCTGCCCTTGCCCGCCGCAAGCTCCACGCCCCGGTTCAGCCGGTCGAGAGTATCGTCCTCGGAAAGGTCGATGCTGCGCTCCTCGACACGCTGCATTGCGTGCTTTGAGAACTCCACACCGTGCTTCTCCTGGAGTTTCTCCTGCAAAGCCTGTGCGAATGTGCCCGTACCGCCCTGCGCCGCTTCCTTTGCGGTGATCTCTCCGGGCTGTACCGCCGTATTGCCTGTGGTAACGCTTATCTGACTGCGAAGCGCCAGATATTCGCTTATCAGCATTTCAAGCCTCCATGCTCTTATGCGAAGTCCACAAGATCCTCGATATCCTCGCTGACTACAGCGTCAGGGGTTATCTCGCCTGTGACTTCCTCTACGTCAACGATATCCTGCTGTGCTGCTGCATAGCTCTGTTCCTCTGCGGTGACTTCCCCGGACTGCTCCGCCTTTTCTGACGCTTCAGCCTTATCGGTCTTTTCCGTAGTGTCCTTGTCCTGTGCGGCGTCCGTGCTGCCGGCAGTGTCACCAGTATTATCATCACCGTTATCAACGGTAGGGTATGCTACCTCAACGATGTCGTCCAGAAGATAGCCCTTGTCATTGATTATAACTCTTACCTGTCCGTCCTTGACCTGGATAGATGTGATAATGCCGGAATCGAGCAGCGAACCGCCCTCGACCGTCGGGTTGACCGTCGCAGCCATGCCTATCATCATCGAAGCCCTTGCGATGAGCTCACCCAGCGAGCTGCCGGAAGCTGTTCCCGTGCTGCTGTCTGAATTCGTATTGCCGATAGCCGTGACATTCGAGATATCGAAGCTGACGCCGTCCACCTTTATCATGTAAGTCTTGCCGGACTTCATGACAGATTCAACAACGCCGGTCTTGGTGACCTGCTTGCTGCCGTCCATCTTGGAAGCCGTCACAGTCTTTCCTACCAGGCTGGATGCGTAGTTCGACATGGAATACGTTGCCGAATCCTTGGAGTACTGCAGCGATGTGAACTGTGCCATCTGTGTTACGAACTCTGTATTAGAGGTAGGCTCCATGGGGTCCTGGTTGGTCATTTCCGCCACCAGAAGGCTCAGGAACGTATCAGACGATACCATTTCCTCTGTAGAGTCCTTGAACTTTGACTTGTACTTTTCGTAGTTCGCCTGTATCTGCTCTGACGAGGACAGAACTCTTGATGTGTCTGCCATAACTCTCCTTTCCCCGCTCACATTGAAGCGATGATTTCTGCGAAGCCCTTGCCGTCGGAGTCGTCCTCCTTATTCTGACCTTCGCTCTCCCTGTAGGGATTTTTGCTGCTGCCACGGTAGTCCTCGGCGTGCATTTCCTGACTGCTCCCGCTGACTGTCTGCCAGTTCTCGAGCTGTACGCCGTTGTTCTTCAGGCTGTCCTGAATGTGTGCGCCGTTCTCCTCGATAATGCGGAGCGTCCTGGAATTCTCCGCTGCGATTGATACGGACACTGCGCCGTCTGCGGTCTTGGTCATTCTTACGGTGATCTTTCCGAGATCCTGCGGTTCAAGCGTTACGGTGTACTCCGTTTCGCCCTCCCTGAGATCGGAAGCCTTCTCGATAAGCCTGTCTGCGACCTGCTTGACTACCTCCGCCGGTCTGACCTGCACCTCAGTGCCGTCCGCCCGTGCGAATACCACCGGAGCCTCCTGCTGAACTGTCTGCGGCTGGACCTGTACTGCGCTGTCGCTGGTCTTTGCCGTGCCCTGACCTCCCCTGATCATCTCAAGCTCGTCTGACTTCGACACCACCCTGCTGCGCTGCGTGGAATGCTGCTGGAACACCACCGGCTCCTGCTGATCCTGCTGCGGCTGCTCTGTGCTCTCGGGCTGCTTCTGCTGCGGCTCTGCGGTCCTCACGGTGAACTCCGTGACCTCGCTCTGCTGCGGCTCTTCAGTCTTTGTCTGCGGGGCTGTGCTGACTTCCTGTCCGCTCAGCTGCTGACCGTTCTGACCGCCCTGCTGCGTGTTGTCGCTTTCCTGCCGGATCGCCACCGGCTGCTCCTGCACCGCTGGAACCTGGACCTCTGCGTCCTCCGCCGGAGCTTCCTCCGACTTCTGCTGCTTCGGCTGTGCTTCCGCCTGGACTGCCGATGACTGCTCCGTCACAACGTCCGCTGTGACTTCTGCGGTCTGCTCAGTCTGCACCGGCTGAATGTCGGGTGTTTCTGCAACGGGCTTTTCCTGTACCGCCTCGGCCACCTTGACTGCCGGCTGTGCAAGCTCTGAAATCTCTGCGCTCTTGTCGCTCACGCTTTCCGGCTGGACTGTCTGCTGCGCCGTGAACATCGCTGCAAGCTCTGCCATTGCTTCCTGGGCTGCGTCCTTTGTCGGCTCCGCTTCGTCCTTTTCGGGGACCTTCACAAGCTGTGCCAGCTCCGTGAAAAGCTCCTGCGTGATAAGCTCCGCCGGGATATCCTCTACCCTGACCTCGCCGTCAGCAACTGCCTTTGCAAGCTGGTGCATGTCGATCTTGCCATCGCTGCCGGTGAATTTCTCCATCAACTCGACGGTATCCTTCGGCACGTCCTTATTGCTGCCCATTCCGCTCAGCACCTGGGAAAAACCGCCGGACTGTTCTGCCTTGAGCTCCTCCATTCTCTGCGGTATCGCCGCATCGGAGATCATGAAGTCACTGCGCATATAGCCGGAACCTCCCGTGCTGAATGCTACTGCCATTTACTCACCTCCTTATATAATAGTATCTATATCAGGGACTAAGCCCGGATATGCATGATCATACTCCCTGGCTCTGCTGGGCGTTGTGCGCCCTTATCGACTGCCCGGAAACGAACTCCTCTATGAACTGCTCGTTTTCCTTTGTGGCTGCTGCCCTGTACTCCTCGAGCTGTTTCTCCTCGAGCTTCTCCAGGGTGCGGACGTCCTTCGTCGCCTCGACCACTACGCCGAGCTGCCGGTTGACCTCCTCCTGCTTCTTCGCTATGCTGAAGTCCCTCGCATGTATCTCCTGCTGAAGAGTGACTATGTAGCGCTTCCTCACGGAAACCTCGAACGCCTGTGCTCCCTGCCGGCAGACTGCTTCAAGCTCATCGCTGCATTCACCGACCTGGCGTACAAGCTCCTCTTTCTCCTGATGTATCCTCTGCAGGTCAGCCTGGAGCGCACTGAGTGTGTTTTTCTGCCTGTCGAGCTCCTGCTGGCGGAAGTCCATCAGCTTCTGGAGGGTAAACTGGAATTTCTTCAAGACAAATCACCTCGCTGGATCACTGCTCGTCACCCACTGCGGCTATCAGCAGCTGCACCGTTTCCTCGAGGGAGTAGCTTTCCTCCACCCTCTGCATAAGGAACTCGTTGATCCTGTCTATCTTGCGTATCGCCTCGTCAAGCGCCGGATTTGTTCCGTGCTTGTAGGCTCCTATTGAGATAAGGTCTGCGTTGTTGTTGTAAAGGGACAGCAGGTTTCGCAGCTTTCCCGCCGCCTGCTTGTGCTCCGGAGTGTCTATTTCCGACATCAGTCGGCTGACGCTGGGGAGGATATCTATCGCCGGATAGTGGTTCTGCGCCGCTATCTTTCGGGACAGAATGATGTGTCCGTCAATGATACCACGGACTGTATCTGCTATCGGCTCGTTGGTGTCGTCGCCCTCAACGAGCACGGTGTAAATGCCTGTTATCGAGCCCTCCGGGAAGTTCCCGGCACGCTCCAGCAGCTTTGGCATGTTGCTGTAGATGGAGGGCGTGTAGCCTCTCGCAATAGGCGGCTCGCCGGTGGAAAGCCCGACCTCACGCAGCGCCATGGCGTAACGTGTAAGGCTGTCCATCATCAGCAGGACGTCCTTTCCCTGCTTCATGAAATACTCTGCTATCGCCGTGGCTGTCAGCGGGCACTTGCTTCGCATCATCGCCGGCTGGTCAGAGGTAGCGACCACCAGTACGGACCGTGCCATGCCCTCGGGACCAAGGTCCCTCTCGATGAACTCCCGGACCTCACGGCCACGCTCGCCCACCAGTGCAATGACGTTTATATCCGCCTTGACCTTTCGTGCGATCATACCCATCAGCGTGGACTTACCAACGCCGGAGCCTGCGAATATGCCCATTCTCTGGCCCTTGCCCATGGTCAGCAGACCGTCGATAGCCTTTACGCCGAGCTGTATCTGCTCCTTTATGGGAGGTCTGTTGAACGGATTTGACGGCGCTCCGGTGATGGAGATGCTGTCAGTGCAGCCAGGGTCAGCTCCGCCGTCAAGCGGCATGCCTGCGGCGTCAACGATCCTGCCTATCAGCCCGGGACCCGCCTTCACGGTGAGCTTATCCCCCGTGGAGTCCACGATACTGCCGGGGCCTATGCCCTCGATCTCGGTATACGGCATGAGCAGAATGTTACTTTTGTTGAACCCGACTACCTCCGCCCGGATATAGCTCTGCATATCCTTGGAGTAAATGCGGCAGACATCGCCGATATTGCAGGCGGGCCCACTCGCTTCGATAGTCATGCCGACTATCTTCTCTATCTTTCCCATGTAGCGGAAGGTGTCATATTCTTTTATATCATCGCAAAATCCTCTGAGATCAAGTGACATGACTTCCCTCCTCCGGGACTACTCCTCGTCCTCCGCTTCCTCAGCGGGCTCCGGGGACTTTTTCTTCTTAGCCGCAGGCGCCTTGAACTTTCCGCTTCCCAGCTCCTGTATCATTCGCAGCTGGGTCTGAATGCCTGCGTCCACGATCTCGCTGCCGTTATCGACTATCACCGTGCCCGGCTCCGCCTCCGGCAGCAGCTCAACATCGACATACTTAATGCCGCCGCAGAGCTCTTTCAGATACTCATAATCCGCCGTGAGCTCCTCGTTGGCACCGTTGTCGCTGAGCGTTATCTTTATGCGCTCGCTGTTGCGGAATTCCTTCGCCGCCTTTTTGATAAGGCGCTTCACAGCTGCGCTGTCCTTTGATGTTATGCTGTCCAGCGTGACCTTCTTTGCAATGGACATCACAGTGTCGTAGATATCCTTCTCATAACCGGCGAACAGCTTTTCCTTTTCGGAATTTATGCTCTCTGCATAGCTCCGGGCTTCCTCCAGGATATCACGCCCGGCTGCAAGGCAGGCTTCCTTTCCGTCCCTCTGCCCCTGCTCGAACCCATCGGACTTCGCCCTGATGAACACGCTGTCCCGGTTCGCCTCGGCGTCTGATATTATCTGGGAGGCGTTGTCGTTCGCATTGGAGATTATCGCCTCTGCCCTGCGCTTCGCTTCAAGGATCACTTCCTTGCCCTGCTCCACGCACCGGGACTTCATCTCCTCTATGGACGCCTTCTCCTGCTCCAGCTTCTGTTCCCGCTCGTCGAGCTCTTTTATACGCTGCTCCAGCTTCCGCTTCTCTTCAAGAAGCTCCTGCTCGGGGTCACGCACGGGCTCCGGGATATGCCCCCGGTCGGCTTCGTTCCCGGGAACGCTCTGCTCGGGAGGCTTCGGCAGCTCGATGGTATTTGATATGTCAACGCCGCCGCCGAAGTAAACGGAGTTCCTCTTTAATACTGACAATGCATTCCCTCCGTCATGCTGAGATTTTCAGACCCACTGCGTCAGGCGATGACCTCGTCCCCGCCGCCGCCATGGGAGATAGTGATGATGCCGTCCTGCTCGAGCCGGCGAATGGTCGCAACGATGTTCTGCTGTGCAGCCTCAACGTCACGCATACGCACATTGTGCAGGTACTCGATATCCGCCTGCAGGCTCTCTCTCGCACGGGAAGAGATGTTCGAGAAGATGCACTCTGCGACCTCCTGCGTGGAGCCCTTGATAGCGATCGCAAGATCCTTCGGGTCCACCTGCTTCGTGAATTCCTGAATAGCCATGGAATCCAGCGTAACGATATCCTCGAACACGAACATCTTCTGCTTGATCTGGTCCGCCAGTTTCTGGTCCCTTGCGGACAGTTCGTCGAATATGTATTTCTCGGTCGCACGGTCCACGTTGTTCATTACCTCCGCAACGTAGCTGATACCGCCGACCTCCATGCTGTCGATATTGACAAGGTTTGCGAACTTCTTCTCCAGGGTCGCTTCCAGGGACTTTATAACGTCAGGGGAAGCACGGTCCATGCGTGCTATTCTCTCGACAACCTCTACACGCTTCTCCTTGGGGAGCTCCGCCAGTATCGCCGCCGCCTGGTCTATTCTTGCATAGGAAAGTATCAGGGCGATGGTCTGGGGGTGCTCGTTCTGGACTATAGCGAGCAGGTTCTTGTAGTCTGCCTTGCGCACGAAATCGAACGACTTCGTCTTGAGCTGCTTTGTGATACGCTGGAGCAGGTTGTTGGCTGCCTCAGAGCCGAATGCCTTTTCAAGTATCTGGCGGGCGTAGTCCACGCCGCCCTCGGTCACTACCTTCTGGGTCAGGCACAGCTCATAGAACTCGTTGAGCACGCCCTCTACCACGTCGATCGGCTGGTACTCCAGCTTTGCGACCTCCGTGGAGAGCGCCTCTATCTCGTCGTCTGAAAGGTGCTTATATACTTCGGAGGCGTTATCCGCACCCATTGCTGCCAGCACAAGGGCGATCTTCTGATTAGAAGTAAGCTCTTCCACTTTGTTTTCTGGCATGTTGATCCCTCCTCACTGAGTATCAGTTGTCCTTCATCATATTCTTGATGATCTGCGCCACGATCTCCGGATTGGTCTTGGAGAAGTCGCTTATCTCACGCTTGAGTATTGTTTCACGGGACTCCTTCGCAGCTTCTTCTGTAAGACTTGCGATATTGAAGTCCACCTCCTCGGGAGTATCCTGCTCCTGGGAAACTGAGCCGCCGGGCACAGCAGAACCGTTCGCAGCAGCCGCAGCGAATGCAGCCTCCTGGCGGCGTCTGATCTTCTTCTTTCTGGAGCTGCCCATCATGAGAGTGAGCACCAGCAGAAGTATCAGCAGTATGCCAAGTCCCACAACAACGTAAAGCAGCACGTTCCTGAACGTATCGACAGGCGGAGTGATGATCTGGAGCCCGCTGTTGTCGCCGCCAGTTCCGCCGTTGCCGTTGGAAAGCGTGAACGGGAGATTATACACGGATACATAGTCAACAGTAGTGCCTGCGGCGTTCGCAACAATGCTCTGGAGCGCTTCACGCTCAGCCTGGGTCATGTTGGTCTGATTAACGACCAGACCCACGGTCAGTGCGTCGATGGAATAGCCGTCCTTCTTGATGGTCTCCTTGATATTGGAAACGCTGTACTGTATCTCGTTCTTATTATAATAGAATGTCTGTCCGTCCTCGAGGCCGGTGATGGTGGGATAATCCGGGGAGGTATCAGCGTTAGGAGTTACGCCGACAACGCCGCCGTCCTCGTCCAGCCTGCCGCCCTCGTTCACCTGATCCTGATGGTTGATGACGCCGGCATTGGTACCGTCCACCGGCTCATACTGGGTGGACTCAACGTCCTTTGCGTCGTAGTTCAGCCTTGCGGAAACGTTGAATGCAAAGCCGTCCTCGCCGTACATCTTGGTGAACATCTCGCCCAGGCCGTCCTTGAGCACCTGCACGAACTCCTGCTCGAAATCCAGGCGCTTTCTTGCGATGTCAACGCCGGACTTGTCCTCGTCCTCGTCAACCTCCTCGTCAAGCTCCGGGTCTACCCACTCGTAGGAATTCATCTTGCTGTCCATGATGGACACGTTCTCGTTCGTCAGACCCTCGACGCTGGTGGTAACGCCACGGTAGATAGCTCTTACCTCTGCGTTGGTCAGGGGCTCTGCGTCATTCTTGAGCTGAATGAACACTGCGCACTGGCTGTCGCCCTTCTGGGTGGAGATAACATAATTCGATGTTTCCGGCAGGGTCAGGTTGACTGTAGCAGCCTGTATCTTGTCCATCGAAGCGATAGTGGAGCCCAGCCTTGTTTCCAGCTGCTGGCGCTTGATCTCCCTCTTGTCGAGATCGGTGCTCCAGAGGTCCACGCCGTTGTTCCATATATCGTAGTTAGTCGTGGACTTGGGGTAGCCCTGCGCCCACATCTGCATTCTGAGGGAGTCCGCCTGCTCGGCCGGAACGATGACGTCGCCGCTGCTGTTCACCGTTACCTGGGGAGCGTTATCCAGCGACTGGATAGCGGTTGCGATCTCTCCCGCCTCGGTGCTTGAAAGCCCCGAGAACAGCACCGCCGTGTTCTTGCCCGAACTGTTGAGCAGCACGCACAGTACTATAATTATCGCAATAACAGCGACCGGGATCGATATGATAAGGACCTTCGCCATCTTGGACGACTCGGTCCATTTTGTCTTGATCTTGGTCACTGTAGTCTTTATTTTTTCATTCATTTACCTGGACGACCTCCGATTTTTCGCTGTCCCCCTGACAGCTTATTGGCGCAAATCATCAAACCTGCATGTTGATGATCGTATTGTAAGCGCTGAGCGCTTCATTCTTGACCGTCACCAGCAGCTCGACCGCTACGGCAGCCTTGGTGATGTTCGACTGGACCTGCGCCAGGTCGTCGATATTGCCGAGCATGAGGTCGATAGCGTCACGGTCTACCTGTTCGTTGGTCTCAACGACATTATCGACCATGCCCCTGAACACATCGAGGAACGAAGCGTTCTCAACGTTCACCGCATACTGCGCCTTTGATTTATCGGTTCCCATGGGAGTCATGGGCTCCATGGGCTTCATTTCTGTAAGATTGCCTATCGGCACAAAATCCATCATTGTTTCATGTTCCTTTCACAGGAGCTTCCCTGCCGTTCACCGCACCTCATGCACGGAGCCATCAGCCCTTGCCGATGTTGAGCGCCTTTGTCGCCATGGTCTTGACTACCTCGAACACCGCAAGGTTAGCGGAATACATGTTCTCCGCCTCGGTGGAGTCGAGCTGTTCAGTCGCCACGTCCACATTGGACTCATACACGTAGCCCATCTCGTCTGCGAGCGGGTGCGTGGGGTCGTAGACCGGCTCGGCGGGGGTGGGGTCGTCAACGACCTTCTTCGCCTCAACGCCACGATACTTTATATACTTATGGAAGTGAGTTTCTCCGGTGCCGAGCTTTGTGGTGAGAATGCTCTTGAAAGTCTTGTCCTCGCCGAAAACCACCATCTGGCGCTTGTATGCTTCCTCGGGAGTGGTGGCAACGTTGTCTGCGTTGCTGATGTTCTGGGCGATTATATCGAGCCTGAACCGCTCTGCGGTCATGCCGGAAAGCGGGATATTAAGCGAACTCAGGAATGCCATATTCTGTCCTCCGTTACTTTGTGGTCATGGCGGTTCTCACCCTGGAGAAGTTGCCGTTCATGGAGTTTATGAGTGCGTCGTACTGTATCTGCGCCTTTGCAAGCTCAGCCTGCTGGGTGTCGTTATCAACGTTGTTGCCGTCCGCCTGGTCGTCCGTATTGCGGTCGATATAAAGGCGCTGCACGAGGTTCAGCTCGGTATCCACGGTGCCGTTGCTGCGGAGCTTGTCCCGGAGGATCCCGGCGAAATCGAGGTATTTGCAGTTGTAGTCCGGCGTATCCGCATTAGCGATGTTCTGGGAGATTATCTGCTGCTTCTGCCACAGCACTGCAAGACCCTGTTCCGCCACCCGGAACGCATTAGTGTCAAATAAAGCCATATATTTTCCTCTCTATCCCACGGTGAAATTACCACAAAATGGCATACTACACCCTATAGCTATTCGTATTATAATTATACACCATTTCAACGCATAATGCAACAATTTTTTTCAGATGATTTTTTTACGTTAAGTAAAACGGCATAAAAAATATAGGAAAATCCCGTCAATGTAATATTAAAATTTGTGCATTTTGTCATATTGTGGAACTTTTTTGTGCATAGGTTACAAAACACACGTTACATTTTCTGCAAATTTAGCAACACATCGGGACATTCACAGCGATTAATTACACAGTAATACGGCAAAATCCCAATTCCAGACAGTAATATCAAGACCCCCGGCACGTCATGCACCGGGGGTCTTGTATTGGGGGAATGAAAGGTTATCAGGTCTGTCAGGCGATCTCAGCCTCGACTGTATCCACCGAAGCTAACACACAGTCGTTCAGCAGCTCTTCTGCGAGATCGTCGTACTTGGCAGGGATATAGTACATCCAGGAGTCGCCTGCCATGTCACCGAAATACTCATCAACACTTGAAAAGTCCGTGACCACGATACGGTAGCTGCCCTCAACGTAATACCTTGAAGCCGCCGCCATCAGTTTCTTAAAGCGCTCGTCATTTCTATCCGGGCAGCCAAAAGTATAGCTGAGGCTGTCCTCATTGAACGTGTAATGATCAGAGTATTCGCTTTTCAGCTCCTCAATGCTTATGCCTTCCTTTGCCGCAAGCATGAACTCCAGGGGATTGCCTGCAAATTCATGCTCCCCGCTGTCCACTTTCTCAATGAAGGCAATACTGCAAGTGTTCCTGAAGGACTCACCGACAATGTCTATACCATGCTGGCGGAACAGCTCCAGAGTGTTCTCCATCCATGAGTAAACAATTATATAATCACTGGTGGTGTTATCCGGATGTGCGAGGTCTGCCGTACGGATCTCAAGGTTATAGGAATCAAGACCCTCGACGCCTTTCAGGCTGTCATAGCTTATTCCTGCGAAATCGCTCTTAACTGCGGTTATGAGCTCCTCGGGAGTAATGCCGGCATTCTTGTAGGTAACATCGTTGTAATATACGCTTGTGATCTTTTTATTCCCGGGATTTGTAAGCAGGGTATGATCGTATTTTATCAGATACCAGCGCTCCGGAGTCACCACGGTGTTCATGATTTGTTCAAACACATCGTCAGACACCCAGTAGCTTCTGCTGACATACTCGCCGCTTGACAGGGTATAGGAAACAGAAACATAGTTTCTTCCGTCAGAGGGTCCTTTCTTGGGAACAAGGCGGTGAACCTCAACGGCAGCTTCTATCTGTTCCCTGGACCTGGAATATACATTCACATAGTCGAGCTGATCAACGCCGTGATCGTCCTTTGCCAGATCAAGTTCTACCATGACGACACTGTCAGGGTCAGGTACATAGTCGGCAGCACCGAAGCCCCTGGAAAACGCCAGCAGCGCAGAAATACCCACGCATACCGCCAGCGTGCCCGCCCACTTTGCAAGCGTGATGTGAAACCTCCGGAAGTTCCTGCCGCTGATAAGGTTCATGATGATATAACCGATAAACGTCAGCACCACAAGCCAGATAACGACGCTCGTAATATTTATCGAAAAGCTGTAAAGCGTGTCCTTATCCCTGTTAAGCAGTGAAGAGAAGATCATACCGCAGAACGGCAGGGAAAGTGCGAATATCAGCACGCCGGGGATTATCAGGTCGATGACCTTGAACACATAGGGCATGCCCACACGCTCGCTGCGGCGCTTCTTTATCAGGAAATAAGCCGCTGCAAAGAACACGATGGTCAGTATCAGCGCCGGTATGAAAAGCTGCGCACGGAACATAGGCATATTCATAAGCTCGGAGCCGTCTGCAAAATAGCCGGATACAACGGCAACGGAAAGGAACGTCATAAGCAGCATTCCAAGCGGCGAGGTATATGAAACGCCGAAGTACTCCGTTACGCCGGAAAACAGGGAGATATTGTTGTCGTTTACGCCGTAAACTCCGCTTGCGATAAGGCTCTGCGCCAGCATGTGGATAACCGGGATAGCTATATTGACGAGCACCGGATAAATGAACGCCTCCGCCTTTCTTCCGCAGACTGACAGAATGAGCAGGCTCAGCCCTATCTGCATGATGCAGGAGTACAGCCCGGTGAACATACACTGCACTACGACCCTGTATATCGTGTCGAAACTATAATCACCGTTTGACGCTGAGTCAAGCCCGCAGGTATACAGCATCACGATCCCTATGAGTATAGCCGCAAGGTGGGGCAGAATGCTGGTGGTGAACACTGCCGCAAGGTCGCCGAAATAGCGTGTGTTGTGGCTGACCGGCAGCGACATGTCCATATCGACATAGGTCTTGTCATAAAGGTAACGGAAGCTGCGCAGCGTGCTGATGAACGTGAACACGAACAGCGCCACCAGGCAGATACCGCCTATCACTGCAATCCCGATAAAGGTCTGAGTGATGCCGGATACCCTGTCAGCGAGCTCCTGCCGCTGTATTTCCGGCGCCCCTATCTGAACCAGACGGTTCCATTCCCTTGCGCCGGAGCACAGCGGATAGAGCACCGCACCCGCCGCCGGATAAGACAGCAGCGCAAGAATGCAGCTCATGATGAACTGCGGTCTCAGCATGCGCAGCTTGTTGAGATAATACGGGCGGAAATTGTGGAACACCGCCTTATTTTCCGAGCTTTGAGCTGTCATAGCCGAGCACCTCCATTTCGTAAACGAATATTTCTTCCAGGGACAGCGGGACCTCGTCATACAGCTTGGGGGAAAGCTTCTCCACCGCCGCACGCACCTTTTCCCGGTCGCCCCGGGCTATTATGTGGACTACGCTGCCGTTTGCCTCCATGTGGAGTATCTCCACGCCCTCTGCAGCAAGCTGGTCCTTGGTCACGGGCTGGCCGAAGGCGGTCTGTATCTTGAACACGCTGCCCTTTACGCTGTCGAGCTCACGGTCGAACACGACCTTGCCATCATGCAGAAGTCCCACACGGTCGCAGAACTCATCGATCTCGCCAAGGTTATGCGAGCTGAAAATAACTGTCAGCCCCGTGTCCATCATGGCGTCTATAAGCATCTGCTTGACTATTATGCGCATCGTGGGGTCAAGTCCGTCGAACGCTTCGTCAAGGAACAGGTACGGAGTTCTGCACGCAATGCCGCAGATGACCGCCGCCTGACGCTTCATGCCCTTTGAGAACGTATTCAGACGCTTCTTCATCGGCAGGTTCAGCGCAGAGTACAGCTTTTCCCACAGGGAATCGTCAAAGCTGCCGTAGAAGCTCCTGTAGTACTTCTTCATCTCTGCAAGGGTCATGCTGTTGAACTGTACCGTTTCGTCATTTATGAAGAACACCTTTTCCTTTACCAGGGCGTTGTCGTAAACTTCCTCCCCGTCTATGCGGACTTCGCCGCCGCTCAGCCTGTAAATTCCGGACAGCGCTCTCAGCAGCGTGGATTTTCCTGCGCCGTTCGAGCCGAGAAGTCCGTAGGCGCAGCCTTCCGGAATTGTCATTGAAATGCCGTCAAGTGCGTTTTTATCCTCGAAGCGCATAACGGCGTTTTTTACCTCGATCATGTATTACCACCCTTCCCATCGCTCCAGATATCGTCTGTGAGCTTTTCTATCTGTCCCCGTGGGACCCCGGCATGGAACGCCGACCTGAGTTCCTGCTCTATCCGTCTGGCAGCCTCGGCACGAAGTGCGTCCGCAGCGTTATCCGCCGCCGAAACATAGCTCCCCTTTGCCGGAACGGAATGTATCAGCCCTGCCTGTTCAAGCTGGGCGTACGCTTTCTGCACCGTGTTGGGGTTTATCCCGAACTGCTTTGCGACCTCACGCACCGCCGGCAGCTTTTCCTCCGGCTTCAGCTCTCCATTGGAGATAAGCCTGGAGATACCACTGTACAGCTGTTCATAGATCGGCTGTTTGCCCTCCAGCCGTATATTCAGCATTATCTTTCCTCCTTTCAGAATTCCAGATGTTAGTGTATTATCTGTGTTGGTACAGTTATTATAACACAGTTAATACAGTTTGTCAATAGGTAAATGTGTTTTTTGCAAAAAAATATACAAAAACGTAGGGGAGGGGCTTGCCCCTCCCGCTCCCCCACGGACAACTGTATAAAGAAAGGGCGGATACAGGTCCGCCCCTACAATTTATTATCTCCACCGTGCGAAACATGATACATCAATTCCGGTTCATTCCTTACCGTAGGTATGCTCCACGATGCTCCAGTTATCCAGCATAGCCTTTGCAATGACAGGGTCGTACATCAGGCCTGCGTTCCTCTCTATCTCCTCCCGGACTTTTTCCAGCGGCATTGCGCTGCGGTATGCACGGCTGCTCGCCATGGCGTCTATCGAATCGCACACGGCGATTATCCTGGAGCCCACCGGTATCTCCTCGCCCTTTGCGCCGAACGGGTAGCCCTTTCCGTCGAACCTCTCGTGATGGTGCAGTATTATCGCCGCTATCCGGTCGAACTTCTGGCAGCCGGACAGGATATCGGCGCCTATCTTCGGATGCTGCTTCATCAGCTCCCATTCCTCGTCATTGAGCTTCCCGGGCTTCAGCAGGACCTTGTCCGGTATTCCTATCTTTCCGATATCGTGGAGATGTCCGGCAATATGTATCTCACGGGTCATGTCATGGGAAAGCCCGAGTACATGGCACAGCTCGCACGCCATGTCGCTTACCCGGCGTGAATGGTTCCCTGTGTACGGGTCACGGGCGTCAAGGGCGGAGATTATACAGTCAACGAGGTCATGCTCCTCATAATTAGTTTCACAGTCGCAGTTCATACATCGTGCTCCTTTCAGACGTTAGGTATTTCTAACTCTGCTACTATAATAAACCTTTTTATCCAAAAAGTCAAGCCCATAAAAACGGGACCCGTTCCAGGATCCCGATTTTATAACTTCTCAGCAAACTTCCAGCTCCCTCAGACGCCGCAGAAGCTCGCCTGCCGGAAGCCCCATAACGTTGTAATAGTCACCGCTGATACGTCTGACAAGCAGCGCTCCCCTGCCCTGTATGCCGTAGGACCCCGCCTTGTCCATAGGGTCGCCGGTGGCGACATAGTCGGATATCTCCTGCTCCGTCAGCGGGAAGAACTCCACCAGAGTTTCCTCAGCGAACGAGACCGCCTGCCTGCCGTAAACTATCTTTACACCGGTAAACACGCTGTGCTCCCTGCCTGAGAGTTTTCGCAGCATTTCCGCCGCATGCTCCGGGCTGCGGGGCTTTCCGAGTATCTCGCCGTCTATCGCAACCACCGTATCCGCCGCTATGACCGCTTCGGGAATGACCACAGCCCCCGGAAACTCACGCTCCGCGACCTCTGCGGCTTTCTGTGCAGAGAGCGCAAGTACAGCGTCCCTGGGAGAAATACCCTCCGGAAGCAGCTCATCGCCCTGCGCCGGGACGACCCGGAACTCCGGAGTTATCAGCGACAGCAGCTCCCGGCGCCTCGGGGACTGGCTTGCAAGTATCATGACTTCGCTCCCTTTACCTTGTGCTCGGGCTTGTACGGGTGGAGCGGTGCGTAGATGTCGTTGTAGTTCTTTATGCACTGCTTGATGACCTCTACTGCCTGCTTCTGTCCCATCACCTCGTTGACCGCAGTAGCCTTGCCCTCAAGCTGCTTGTACACGGAGAAAAAGTGACGCATTTCCTCGAATATGTGGCTGGGGAGCGCCTCAATGCCACGGTATGCGTTATAGTTCGGATCCTCGAACGGGATAGCGATGATCTTCTCATCGTTCTTGCCGTTATCCAGCATGGTGATAACGCCGATAGGGTAGCACTGTACCAGCACCAGCGGGTCTATAGGCTCATTGCAGAGGACCAGCACGTCCAGCGGGTCGCCGTCGTCAGCCAGCGTACGGGGTATGAAGCCATAGTTTGCCGGGTAGTGGGTAGAGGTGTAGAGTATTCTGTCCAGCACGATAAGTCCGGTCTGCTTGTCGAGCTCGTACTTCTTCTTGCTGCCCTTTTCTATTTCAATGACCGCCATAAAATCGTTGGGAGTGATCCTTGCAGGGTCGATGTCATGCCAAATATTCATAAATAAGCTCCTTTCAGCTTCCTTGTGTGAATTTATTATACAACTTTTCCGGCTGTATTTCAAGTAGAATTTTCGCAGAAATCCGTCACTGGTCCGGCGTGTGTTACATATTATGGTACTGACCCGGATATTCCCGGGGCAGAAAACGGAGGTGCGGCATGGAAGAGATACTGTTCATCGGCGGTGACAAGCGGATAATTTACGCTGCGGAGCTAATTTCACAGACTTCCGGGGTATATGCCCTGGGTCTTGGCGGAAGTTTTCCGCCGCCGTCCGGAAAATATCCTGCGATAGTTCTGCCGCTGCCGTTTTCCCGCAACGGGGTCACGATAAACGCTCCGCTGTGCGATGAGCCGCTCCCGCTGGAGCTTATAGCAGAATACGCCCAGCCCGGAGCGATGGTGCTTTCCGGCGGAAGCTCCGACCGGCTCAATGAGCTCTGCGAAGCCAACCGCCTGCGTCTGCGGGACTATTTCGCCAGTGAAGAGCTGACGCTGAAAAACGCCCTGCTCACCGCCGAGGGTGCCGTGTCCCTGCTGATAAGCAGCTCCGAAAGCGCACTCTGCGACAGCACGGCGGTGATCACCGGATACGGCAG
This sequence comes from uncultured Oscillospiraceae bacterium, assembly GCA_934454435.1. Taxonomy (GTDB): domain Bacteria; phylum Bacillota; class Clostridia; order Oscillospirales; family Ruminococcaceae; genus CAG-115. The sequence goes on from CAKSGA010000001.1 coordinate 64,651, forward strand.
GATAGCCCGTTATCTGGCACGAATGCTGCGGGAATTCCGCTGTGCAGTTACGATAGCGGCAAGGTCGCCGATACAGCGCCAGGCGGCGCTGCTGGACGGCTTCTGTGCGCTCCCTGCGGAGCTATCAGGACTGGCAGCAGCAAGCGCCGGGCTGGTGATAAACACAGTCCCTGCGCAGCTGTTCACTGAAAGCGACTTTACAAAGCTGCGCCCCGGTACGGTGTACCTGGAGCTCGCCACCCGCCGGGAAACTCCCGAGCGTGAATGGGCGCAGGCAGCAGGAATGACGTACGTCAGCGGCCCGGGGCTGCCGGGAAAATTCTCCCCCCGCACCGCCGGAGAAGCCATAGCGAACACGATAACTGCGCTGCTGCGGCAGTGACACCGGGCTCACATGAAAGGAGGGACCGCCCTCACGGGCGGTATTGATATATGACCGACATCACCAAGCTGTCCGGACTTCGGATAGGGGCGGCGGTCTGCGGGTCGTTCTGCACATTCTCCCGGGTATTCCGGGTATTGTCAGAGCTGACTGCGGCGGGCTGCGACATAACGCCCATAATGTCCGACTGTGCCTACAGCACCGATACACGCTTCGGCAGGGCGCAGGAGCACGCCGCCCGGCTGTTCGACATAACCGGCAAGACCGTGCTCCACGAAATAACGACCACCGAGCCGATAGGCCCGAAGAAGATGTTTGATGTTCTTCTGGTAGCCCCCTGCACCGGGAACACCCTCGCAAAGCTCGCCGCAGGGATAATCGATACACCTGTCTGCATGGCGGTAAAGAGCCACCTGCGCAGTCAGCGGCCTGTCGTTATAGCCGTTTCCACCAACGACGCCCTGGCAGGCGCCTCCAGGAACATCGGCACGCTGCGGAATTACAAGCACTTCTATTTCGTGCCGATATACCAGGACGATCCGGTAAACAAACCGTACTCGATGATCTCCGATTTCAACCGCATTCCCCAGACCATTGAAGCCGCCCTGGACGGGATCCAGATACAGCCGATGATCTCGGCGGGACCTATGGAAGCATAAAAGAAGTGGGCTGCGAAGCTGATCGCAGTCCACCTTTTTTGTATCATGAATTCCACGAGCTGAACTCTACGAACCGCCAGCCGTCCCGGGTCTTCCCGGCAGTGCAGGTGAACTCCTTTACGGTGACATTCCCCGCTTCATACTCAAAGGACGCTTTCGCAGAGTACACCGCACGCTCCTCCGTGAGCTCGGTGAGGGTGTATTCCGTTCCGAGATATCCCTCCACGGTGCCGTAATGCTCCAGGCAGTAAAGCCTGCCGTCCTCGCCGTCAGCCACCCGGTCAGAGCCCTGCTCGAGCTGCGTCAGGAGCTCTCCGGCAAAATACCTGGACAGCGCCGCATTCAGCTTCTCCCGGGTGTCAAGACGTTCGTCCGACACCGGATAGAAATTCCCCAGCTGAGAAACCAGTGGAGCTGCATCCTCAGTCGTGAACGAAAGTTCGCCGAACACAGCAGCATACAGCTCATTCGCCTGGGCGAAGATATCCTCCGCCGACTGGCTCTCCGGGTCGAAACCGGAAAACGCCGCCTGCTCCGGCTGGAGCCTGTAGCTGCCGTCCTCCGGGTGGAACAGATACGCTGTCAGGCCGTCCGGCGAGATATAGTAGTCGCCTATGTGCGTCAGCTGACCCTCATTCTCGTCATAGCAGGACACACCATAGTACTGCCAGCCGTTTATCGTGACCGTTTCCTGCATGTCCCGGAAGATATACACCCTGCCGTTGTCCGGAAGCCCCAGTGCTTCGCTTCCCATCTGCTCCGCCAGCCGTACCGGGTCCGCCTGAAGCGTCTGGACTTCTTCGCTCTCCCCTGTCGGCTCCAGCGTGACCTGCTCCGTGTATGCGGCCGTTCCGGCAGGCTGAGTGCTGTCCGCCGTTGTCATTGCCTCCGCATACGACTGCTGCGTGTTTCCACTGAATTCATCTGCGGCGCAGCCGGCCAGCATTCCCGCCGCCAGAAGCGCCAGTAATGCCGCAGCGGTCTTTCTCATAACTATCCCCCCGGACACGCAAAAAGCGGCAATGCAAAATGCATCACCGCACTGTTTTGCAAGAATAATGCCTGAATTAAAGCTCTTCGTCCTTCTCAGGAGCCTTGACTTCCTCTACCATCTCGGACTTCTTTACCTCGGGTGCGGGAGTTTCATCGGGCTCTTCAGCCTCGTCGGTGAGATCCTCATCCTCGTCAAAGTCGAAGTCGGCGCCGTCGTCGTCCCACTCTTCGTCCCAGTCGTCGTAGTAGTCCTCGTCGTTTTCCTTCTCGAGCTTCTTCTTAGTGATAATAGTAGCTGCCGCAACGCCGCCTGCAATGGCAAGCAGTCCGACAAGTGCAATACCAAGACCCTTCATAATGATACCTCCGATTTCAAATACCATTCCGCACTGCCAGCGGCAATGCAGACTGAATTACCTTTCCTATACTGAATAGTATATACCTATTTGCGGTTTTTTTCAAGTGTCACGCCGAAATTTAGTCACTATTGCCAAAAAAATCACATATTTCCCGTCATATTCATCAAAACGGAAATCGCCGCTATAGGTGCAGTTTCGCACCGCAGAATGCGCTTACCCAGGGACGCACAGTGCAGCCCGGCTTCTATCAGCCGCTCAGCTTCTGCGGGTTCAAAGCCGCCCTCGCTTCCTATCACTATGTCGATGTTCTGCGTGAATTCCGGCACCGCTTCGCTCAGCGGAGTTTCTGCGCACTCATAGAAAAGTATGCCCGTGTTGTCGCCGGATATCATTCCCGGCAGCTCTGAAAATGCGACAGTTTCTCCCACCTGTGGGATAATTCCCCTGCCGCACTGCTTTGCCGCTTCGTAGGCGATGCGCTGCCATCGCTCGGTCTTTTTGCGGAGCTGCTTCTCGTCCGGGCGGGACACGCAGCGCTTTGAAATGAACGGCACGACCTCACAGGCGCCGCACTCCACCGCTTTCTGCACGATGAAATCCATCTTGTCGCCCTTGGGCATGGCCTGGAACAGACGCAGATGCACGGACGGCTCCGCCAGGTTTGCGGAGCTCTCTATAATATTGAACACACACTCGCCGGAGGCGCTCTCCAGCTCACCGAGGTAATCCGTACCCTTACCATCGCAGATAACGGCAAGGTCCCCCGGACGCATTCTCAGCACCTGCGAAACATGTCTGGAGTCCTCGGCGTCCAGCACCGCAGACGTTTCAGACACATTCCCGGTAAAAAAGCGGGGGTAACGCCACCGCTCCATCTTTTCTTCTGACATCTTGTCCACCTCTCAGTGCAGACCCAGGGCTGCTGCCCCGTCCGTCAGCCTGCCGAAATCCTCCAGCGTGAGCTCCTCAGCACGTGCCGTGGGTTTTATCCCGCAGGACTGCATCAGCTCAGCAAGCTCAGTCTTTGATATGTGCAGCTCCCCGGAAAGCGGGTTTGCGATCTGCTTTCTCCGCTGCGAGAACGACGCACGAATGATACGGAACATCAGCCGCTCCCATTCCGGCGTTCTGTCAGACTTCGGCCTGACGTCCAGACGGATAACGGCGCTGTCCACGTTCGGGGACGGCATGAAGCTCCCCCTGCCGACCTTAAACAGCAGCTTCGGCTCGCTGTAATACGAAACTGCGCAGGATATCGCACCACAGTCCCGGGTGCCGGGCTTTGCGCAGATACGGTCCGCCGCTTCCTTCTGCACCATGACGGTCATGGCACGTACCGGCAGCCTGCTCTCCAGCACACGCATTATCACCGGAGATGTGATATAGTACGGCAGGTTAGCGCATACCACTGCCTCCATTCCCGGAGCCTTTTCTGCGAGAAGCGCCGCAAGGTCAGTTTCCATGACGTCCGCAAAGACTATCTCTACGTTGTCGTAGTCCGCAAGGGTTTCCTCCAGAATGGGCTTCAGGGAGGTGTCGATCTCCACGGCTATGACCTTGTCGCAGCGCTCTGCGAGCTCTTTCGTGAGCACGCCGACGCCGGTGCCTATCTCCAGTGCGCACACCCCGGGACCTGCACCGCCCATCTCCGCTATCTTCGGACAAACCGCCGGGTTTATCAGGAAGTTCTGCCCGAGGGACTTCGTAAACGAAAAGCCGTGCTGCTCGAACAGCGACTTTATCACACCTATATTAGTAAGCTCCATCAATAGCCCTCGCTGCCTGTCAGGCTCTCGTCGTTCTCGACCCAGTCGTTCACAAGTATGACCTTGTACTGCGTGGAATTCACACGGATATACACCCGCCCGATGCCAGCGTTGATTATCTGGCGCTTGCACATAGAACAGGGCTCCACGTCGCCGTAAAGGCTGCCGGTCTTTGCGTCAAGACATGCCAGATACAGCTCCGAGCCTATCATGTCATGGCGGGAGGCGCTGATTATGCAGTTAGCCTCGGCATGCACCGAACGGCACAGCTCGTACCGCTGACCCTTGGGGACGTTCAGCTTTTCACGCATGCACTCGCCGATGTCGGAGCAGTTCTTTCTGCCCCTGGGGGCGCCGTTGTAGCCCGTGGCGATTATCTCGTCGTTCTTGACCAGTATGGCGCCGAAGTTCCGCCGCAGGCAGGTCCCCCTTTCTGCGACAGTCTGGGATATATCAAGGTAATAGTTTATCTTGTCACGACGTTCCATTTCTGCCGCCTTTCGTCAGTCGGATCACTTATGCTTCCTGGTCTGCCTTGCGATGAATGCCGCATTCTGGCGGGGCTTGGGCACCAGCGGAGCGTCGCCCGGGCGCCCTGTCTTCTTCTCAGGCATGGGAAGATTTCCTGCGAATGCGTCCAGATATGTCTTGGCTATGTTCCTCTGTGCTGTCAGGGTATTATGATCCTCAGAATAATTCATCACCTTGACGAATTCATCATGGGACAGGTTGACCATGCCCATGTTCGCATACAGCTCGCCGAGAACACAACGGTACTGCATGCCCTCATCGGTTTCATCTCCCACCGCATTGATGGCGGAATTCAGCTTTTCTACAGCCTTCTCGTAATTGCCGAGGTCGATGTATTTCAGCGCTGCTTCAAAATCAATATTCATTTATCTTCACCTTTCAAGATCAATATTTCTGCAAAATGCAGTGAACCATTCTTATTGTATCATAAATCCTCCGTTTTGTCAAAACCTTTTTGTATTTTTCCGAATATGAGCCCAAAATACTTCTGCGGGCATAAGAATACATAATTTACCTCCTCATAACGACACGCTTCTTTTCCATATTATGGTATCATTAATCAAAAGGCAACACCGCACAATTAACGGCTAACGCCTTTGCCGCACGCTTGCTTGCATCTTTTTCGCCATCTTGCACAATTCGTCCTAGCAAGGCGACAGCCTTGCGTCGTCCTCATTGTTCAATCTGACGAAAAATCTGACGGCGCAATCGCACGACAATAATTATGCGGTATTGCCAAAAGCGCCGGTGCCTTCTCCATGCACCCCGTGGCACGTCATGGGACCGTGAAGCAGCTCCGGCAGGAAAATTAAACGGAAAGGAAGATAAACATGGCAGAAAGGGCTGCCGTCCTTGAAAGACGGGCGGCATTATCCGGAAATGTGGACATACGCTCCGCAGTGACCTGGGCGGCATGCGGGCTGATGATGGAACTGGGAGCCGGAGGAGGAGCACCAGGTGCCTCGGCTCTGGCAGCGGGAATGAGCTCCGGCAGTATCTGGATCTACGCAGGGGGCGCAGTTGGGGCTCTGCTGCACGGGATACCCGGCGGCTTCACCGGGCTCGGAGGACTTGTGATAGCGTTCGCCGGGCGTTTCATTCCCAGGGCACGGAACGTTAAGATAAACTGCATCGTGCAGGCCCTTGTTGCGGCGGTGGCGGCGTTTTTCCCCGCATGTGCGGATTATGGGACGCCCTCGGCGCTTCTGGGCGGTATAATATCGGGGCTGACCGCCGGAATATTCGCAGCCTGCGTCATGCTTCTGTACGACAGGGCGGGCGCAGGCGGTTTCGACCCGGCGGAAAACACCGACTGCGCCCTCGCCGCAGCGGCCGCCGGTATCGCTTTCATGACCCTCGGCAGGCTGGATTACCCGCCCCTGAACATCGGCAGGGCTCTTGCTGTTTTCTGGATACTGCGGAGCACTCAGCGGCACGGGGCGGCATGCGGCTCACTGATGGCGGCGGCTGCGGCGTTCGGGCTGTGCGCTTCGGGCTGCGCCGGGGCCCCGGAAGCCGGGGCGGTGTGCCTGGCGGCGGTGATAAGCTGCTGCCTCTCCCGCTATGGGAAGATCACCCGGGCGATAGGCACCATCTTCGCAGGCTGTGCGCTTATCCTCGCCGCCGGGGCGGACTCCGACAGCTGGCGGGTCTTTGCGGAGCTGGCAGCAGCGGGCGCTGCGTTTATCGTGATACCTCAGCGAAAGACAGCTTCGGAGCCCGGCGTTACCCGGGACTCCGCAGCGCTGATAATGCGTGAGCGCCTGAATTTCGCCGCAGGAGCCCTCACCGGTGTGAACAACGGTCTGGAAGTTACGGCGGATACCCTGGAGCGCCGCTACAGCGAAGATCTCACCCAGGTAGCCGACAAGGCCGCCGACAGAGCCTGCCGCAGCTGCCCCAACAACATGGTGTGCTGGGGTCAGAAATACGACCTTTTCCGAAAGGAGTTCGACCGGCTGGTGAAAATGCTGCGCTCCGGCGGGGAGCTCTCGGTGCAGTCCCTCTCGCCGAATGCTGCGGCGGAATGCATAGACCGTGACGGTGTGATAAAGGCGGTCCGCAAGGCTTACGACCAGTACCTTGCAGCCTCCGGCGAGCAGAAGCGGATAAGGGAGCTGCGGCGTATCTACAGCGGTCAGCTCTTCTCCCTCAGCGGGATACTCAGCGACATGGGAGCCGCCGCAGGACGCTTCCGCAGCGGCAGCCGCAATACGGAGCGCCGGGTGGAAAAGGTCCTGCGGGAGTGCGGGTTACAGGACCCGGCAGCGTTCGTGGCAATATCCAGGGGCGGCAGAATTCGCCTGGAGGCCTACGGCACCGGGGAGCTCTCCACCGAGCGGGAATATCTCGGCGAGCTGCTGATACGTGCCCTCGGGCGTGAGATAGACCTCCCGGAAGTCAGCTCGAACGGCGGCAGGGTCAGGGTGACCGCCACCCAGCGGGCGGCGATGTCTGCGGAGATAGGCGCATGCCAGCTCAGCCGGGGAAAGAACCGGGTCTGCGGCGACTGCTATGACAGCTTCACCGACCCCTCCGGGGCGCTCTACGTGATACTTTCAGACGGAATGGGCAGCGGCAGCCGTGCCCGGATAGACTCCGCCCTGGCGTGCAGCATGGCTTCAAGGCTGATAAAGGGCGGGATATCCCTCCCGGCGGCGCTGGAGATGGTCAACACCTCGCTGATGGTGAAATCCTCAGACGAAAGCTATGCTACCCTCGATATCTGCCGTCTGGACCTCAACTCCGGCGACTGCGTGATATACAAGGCGGGCGCAGCGGCAAGCTACATAAAATGCTCCGACCGCCTTCTGAGAGCCAGCGTGTCGTCCTCCCCCGCAGGGACCGGCGGCAGGCTCACCGTACCGGCGCAGAAGTTCCACGTTTCCGCCGGGGACATGCTGATAATGACCACGGACGGCGCTGTGCTGGACGAGGAGTGGCTCTCCCGGGAGCTCTCACGCCAGGATAAGCGCACCCCGCAGGAGCTGTCAGAATTTCTGGCACGCACTGCACGCAGCGCCGAGAACGGCAGGGACGACGACATCAGTGTCATTTCAGTTGCAATAGGGAAGTAGTTCTGTCGGGATCATATGGGGCTGACAAAAGGTCAGCCCCCCAGCTTGTCGAAAAAGTCAATTTTGCCTGCGAAGCAGGCTTTTGTAATCAGTTTTTTGCCCAGGGTTTCCCTGGGCAAAAAACACTTCTATCCGCACAACTGTGCGAATTGTCGGCATAGCCGACAATGAGTGCGGGCAGTGCGGATGTTCGGCGAAAAAGCCCCAACGGGGATTTTTCGACGGTCTCTGGGGATGACGCCAGGTCAGCCCCCTGCGTTTTGTAAAGGTTTTCACAAACGTAACGGTTTTATAACGCTTTATTTACAAAAAGTTGAAAAGTAATGTGCATGTTGCATAAAACTGTCAGGCTAAAAATAGCTAAAAACATGAAAACTCCACAAAACTATTGAAAAAAAATAGATGATGTGGTACAATAATTACAAAGGTTCGATCGGTATGAAGAGCTTTTTTGGTTTATTTTGCCGATCTCACCGGCTTCATGACAGGAGGTCTTGAATTATGGCTATAATCGTTCCGGAAAAATACAGCGTTCCGCTCCATCTGTTCCACCAGGGTGAGAATTCCCATGCCTATGAGTTCTTCGGTTCACACAGAGAGGTGCAGGACGGAAAGCCCGGCGCCGTGTTCAGGGTATGGGCGCCGAATGCCCGGAGCGTAAGCGTCGTCGGTGATTTCGACCACTGGGACAGAGGCTGCCACCCGATGAACAAGATAAGCGACGGCGGTATCTGGGAGCTGTTCGTCCCCGGAATAAAGCAGTACGATAACTACAAATACAGCGTAGAGAGCCAGGACGGGCTTATAAAACTCAAGGCTGACCCATACGGATATCATATGGAGCTCCGCCCCAACACAGCCACCAAGTTCTACGACATCGAGGGCTTCCGCTGGACTGACAAGGAATATCTCGACCAGCTCCACGCAAAGAACATCTACGAAAGCGCCGCAAATATCTACGAGGTCAACGCAGGCTCCTGGCGCAAGAACGGGGAGGACTTCCTCAGCTACAGGCAGCTCGCAAAGGAGCTTATCCCCTACGTCAGGAAGATGGGCTACACCCACATCGAGCTCATGCCGATCGGCGAGTTCCCGTATGACGGAAGCTGGGGATATCAGCAGATAGGCTACTTTGCCCCGACCTCCCGCTTCGGCACCCCGCACGACTTCATGGAGTTCGTGGATCAGTGCCATGCAGCAGGGATCGGCGTTATAATCGACTGGGTACCCGCCCACTTCCCCAAGGACGCCGCAGGTCTGTATGAGTTCGACGGCACGAGCTGCTACGAATACTCCGACCCGCTGAAGCGTGAGCACAAGAACTGGGGCACCCACATCTTCGACTGGGCCAAGCCGGAGGTGCAGAGCTTCCTTGTTTCCAATGCAAACTACTGGATAGAGAAATACCACATCGACGGCCTGCGTGTTGACGCCGTAGCCTCGATGCTTTACCTCGACTACGACAGGCAGAACGGCGAATGGCGCCCCAACGCCTACGGAGGCCACGAGAACCTCGAAGCCGTGGCGTTCCTCCAGAAGCTGAACGCTGCGCTGTTCCGGGAGCACCAGAACATCATGATGATCGCCGAGGAGTCCACCGCATGGCCGATGGTCACAAAGCCGGCGGATATCGGCGGACTGGGATTCAACTTCAAGTGGAACATGGGCTGGATGAACGATATGCTCCGCTATATGTCCATGGACCCGCTGTCCAGGCCCTACAATCACAATCTCGTTACGTTCTCGTTCTACTATGCTTTCTCCGAGAACTACATACTTCCTATTTCGCATGACGAGGTCGTTTATGGAAAGTGCTCCATGCTCGACAAGATGGGTGGTCCCAGGGACTTCCGCTTCAACTCCATGCGCACGTTCCTGGGCTACATGATGGCTCACCCCGGAAAGAAGCTCATGTTCATGGGCCAGGAGTTCGCACAGTACAAGGAGTGGAACTTCCAGACCCAGCTCGACTGGGAAGTCCTTGAGTTCGAGCCGCACAGGAAGCTCCACGAATATGTAAGGGACCTCAACAAATTCTACACCGACAGCGCTCCCCTCTGGGAATGCGACACGAGCTGGGAGGGCTTCCACTGGATATCCAGCGAGGACAACGCAAACTCAGTTATCGCATTCCGCCGTATCGCACGGAACAAGGACGAGCTGATATGCGTGTGCAACTTCCAGCCGGTACGCCATGAGATCTATGAGATAGGCGTTCCCTACTACGCCGACTACGAAGAGGTGTTCAACTCCGACGACGAAAAGTACGGCGGAACCGGAGTCACCAACGGTACGGTCACTGCAAAGGAAGAGCCGATGCACGGCGAGCAGTTCCGCATAACGCTTGACCTTCCCCCGATGGCGGCACTCTTCTTCAGCATAAAGAACAGGCGCACCCCGCCCAGCCAGCTCCCGGAGCCCGCTGAGGAGCCGGAGAAGCTGCCGGAGGAAGTCCCCGCTGAGGAAGCGGTACCCGTAGTGCTTCCCCTGCTGAACGAGGAAAGACCTGTGGACAACGGCGAAGCGTCCATCGCAGAAACACCTGCAAAGGCTGTGACGCCAGGTGCGACCGGCAGGCAGGTATCCGCTCCAAAGAAGGAAACTGCGGAGCACAAAAAAGCTAACACCGCCGAGGACGGCGATAATCATATGAAAATCACGGCTCAGAAAGTCGGGACAGGAGGAAATATATGAATCACATTAAAAAAGAGTGCGTTGCAATGCTCCTTGCCGGTGGCCAGGGAAGCAGACTGTATGCGCTGACCCAGGATATGGCGAAGCCCGCAGTCCCCTACGGAGGTAAGTACAGGATCATTGACTTCCCTCTTTCAAACTGCGTTAATTCAGGTATAGACACCGTCGGCGTGCTCACACAGTATCAGCCGCTGGTGCTCAACGAGTACATAGGCAACGGTCAGCCCTGGGGCCTTGACCGTGCACACGGAGGCGTGCACGTACTGCCGCCTTACGAAACCGCAGCAGGCAAGGCATGGTATTCCGGTACGGCTAACGCCATCTACCAGAACATCGGCTTCATCGACCGCTACGATCCGGAGTATGTCGTTATCCTGTCCGGCGACCACATCTACAAGATGGACTACTCCAAGATGGTGGACTTCCACAAGGAGCACCAGGCAGACGCTACCATCGCAGTTCTGGAAGTTCCGTGGGAGGAAGCGCCCCGCTTCGGTATCATGAGCGCAAACCCTGACGGCACTATCTACGAGTTCGCAGAGAAGCCCAAGGAGCCCAAGTCCAACCTGGCTTCAATGGGTATCTATGTATTCACATGGTCCAAGCTCCGCAAGTACCTCATCGAGAATGAGAACGACGAGGGCGCAACCAAGGACTTCGGCAAGAACATAATCCCTGCAATGCTGGACAACAAGGAAAAGATGGTAGCATACCACTTCGACGGCTACTGGAAGGACGTCGGGACCATCGACTCCCTGTGGGAAGCAAACATGGACGTTCTCGACCCCAAGGTCCCGCTCGACCTGCTTGACGACAGCTGGAAGATCTACTCCAGGAACCCCGTTATGCCTCCGCACTACGCAGGTCCCTCCAGCCAGATACAGAACTCCATGGTAGCAGAGGGCTGCGAGATCTACGGTATGGTGGACTTCGCCGTACTGTTCGCAGGCGTTGTTATCGAAGAGGGCGCTATCGTACGTGACAGTATCATCATGCCGAACACCGTGATCAGGAAGGGCGCAGTTATCGAGTACTCCATCGTCGGTGAGAACTGCGTGATCGGTGAGGGTGCGCATATCGGTGAACGTCCTGAGCTTATCGAGGACAAGTCCCAGTGGGGCGTTGCAGTAATCGGTCACAACGTGAATGTTTCCGACAAGGCTGTTGCACCTCCCAAGGCAATGATCTCCAAGGACATATAAAACCCGTCGAAAAAGTCCCTGCGGGACTTTTCCGCCGAACATCCGCACTGCACGCACTCATTGTCGGCTACGCCGCCAACTCGCACATTTGTGCGGATAGAAGTATTTTTTCCCCCGGCAAAGCCGTGGCAAAAAATCAATTTCAAAAGCCCGCTCTGCGGGCTGGATCAGGTTTTTCGATAAATGAAAGGAAATAGTTGATATGGCAAGTATGGGCAATGTTTTAGGACTTATTTTTGCTAATATGCACGAAGAGAACCTGCCTGAGCTCACAAAAGCAAGAGCCATGGCAAGCGTACCCTTCGGCGCAAGATACCGCCTGGTGGACTTCCCGCTTTCCAGCATGGTGAATTCCGGTATTACACAGGTGGGCATAATCACACAGGCTAAGTACTACTCCCTGATGGATCACCTCGGCATGGGCAGCGAGTGGGATCTCGCCAGAAAGACCGGAGGTCTGCATATTCTGCCGCCCTACGGCAGAAGCGACAACGGCGTCTACAGAGGACGTCTGGAGGCTCTTGCAGGCGCTGCTGAGTTCATTCACGAATCCGGCGCAGAGTACGTTATCATGTCCGACAGCAATGTTGTTGCGAACATAGATTTCAAGCCCATCATCGAGTTCCACGAGAAGAAGGGCGCAGACATCACCTGCGTTTACGGCACCGGCGTTTACGACGCTGAGAGAACTTCCAAGTTCACAGTTCTGTGCGTTGACGAGAACGACAACGTATATGACGTCCTGTCCAGACCCTCAATCAGCGGCGAGGTAAAGCCTTCGCTCAACATCTACGTCACCAGGCGTGCGTTCCTTGAGAACATCATCCGTGAGAGCGAGTGCCGCAGCCTTTACAGCTTCGAGACCGATATCCTTCAGCACAAGCTGCATGACTTCAAGGTAATGGGCTACAAGTACGACGGGTATTTCGAGATAATCGACGGCATGAAGGCATACTACAAGGCAAACAACGACATGATGAACCGTGACGTTTGCCACAAGATATTCTCCATGAGCAAGCCTATCTATACAAAGGTAAGAGATGTCGCTCCTGCAAAGTACGGCATTGACGCCAATGTAAAGGGCTCCCTCATCGCTGATGGCTGCATCATTGACGGCACCGTTGAAAACTCCGTGCTGTTCCGTGGCGTAAAGGTAGGCAAGGGCGCTGTTGTAAAGAACAGTATCGTTATGCAGGGCACCATCATCGAGGAGAAGGCTGCGCTCATCAACGGCATCACCGACAAGGACGTTACCCTCACAAAGAACCGCACGATCACCGGTTCCACCGATTATCCCGTATTCATCACCAAGGGTGCGACAGTTTGATCCTGAGTTTGTATCGGATCTGCCGATGAAATTTCAAATCACTTCAAGGGGCTGCGAAAATCCAGCCCCTTGTTTGTTCCCTGCAGGACTGTGCACAAAATGTCGGGACGGAAGATCTGAGCTGTGATATAATACAGTTACGGCGAAAGGAGTTAATATGAAGGGACTTTGCGAGGGAATTCAGGACGCACTGAACTACATCGAGGACAACATCACCGACAAGCTGGAGATACAGGATATCGCTGCGCATGCGTACATCTCAGCGTTCCACTTCCAGAGGATATTCAGCGTGCTGTGCGGAATGACGGTGGGAGAGTACATTCGCAGCCGCAGGCTCACTCTGGCGGCACAGGAGCTTTCCTGCACCGACACAAGAGTGATAGACGCAGCGCTGAAATACGGCTATGACAGCCCGGACAGCTTCACAAGGGCATTTACCAGGTTCCATGGGATCACTCCCTCCGCCGCAAAAGAAAAAGGCGCAGCTTTGAAGAGCTTTGCGCCGGTAAGAATAAAGCTGACTTTGGAGGGCGGCAGTATGATGGATTACAGAATAGTAGAAAAGGCACAGTTCACGATCGTGGGAGCTTCCCGCACATTCACCACGGACAGCTCCTACCAGGAGATACCGAAGTTCTGGCAGGAGTTCTACGCAAACGGCGGCGGAGAAAAGATCAACGGAATGTTCGGCGTCTGCCTTGACTCAAAGGACAACGGCAGAAATGCAGCCGAGTTCGACTACCTCATCGCAGACCCCTACGACCCGTGCAGGGATATCCCGGAGGGCTGCGTCACCCGGGTCATTCCCGCCGGAACATGGGCGGTGTTCCCCTGCCGTGGAGCTCTTCCCAAATCGCTCCAGGACGTCAACACCAGAATATGGAACGAGTGGCTGCCGAATTGCAGAGAATACCGTCTTGCCGGGAACTTCAACATTGAAATGTACACTCCCCCCTGCCCCGACCCGGCTGACACATACAGCGAGATCTGGATACCTGTCGAAAGGGCAGAATAACACTTATCTCGTTCCGGGAATGTGCTGGAAATCGTCCTGACCTTTAACATGTGATTACATGTGAATATATTGTCATTCCGTTGTGATAATGAACAAAAAAACTCTTGAAAATTGCTACAAACTATTCAAATTTGATAAAAACCACTTTACAAGCGCTGACAATAGTGCTATAATATAATCACAGAAACGGATCAGTCACCACACCAGGGGAAATGATTCGGGGAAAGGAAAGATGAATTATGAAACTGAAGAATATGATCTCCGACGGCGAAAAGGTTCAGGTATTTGAGGTTGACGGTAAGGCTGTCAAGGTTTTCAAGGACCCGAACGAACCCAAGAGCGTGGTACTGTACGAAGCACTCACTCATTCCCGTGTTGAAGAGACCGGCTGCCGCCTGGTACCTCCCCTTGAGGAAGTTTCCAAGATCGACGGCAAGTGGGCTATCTCATATAAGTACATAACCGGCGACACCATGGCTGAACTCATGAAGAAGGAGCCCAAGAAGGCTGACGAGTACCTCGAACAGATGGTAGACCTTCAGATCGAGATCAACGCACAGCGCTCCCCCAAGATCAGCCGCCTGAAGGACTACCTCAAGCGCTCCATCGAGGGCCTGGACATGATAGACGATGTAAAGAAGTATGAGCTTCTTACCCGTCTGGAGGCTATGCCGAAGCATGTTAAGCTGTGCCACGGCGAGTTCACACCTGAAAACATCATCATCAACAGCGACGGCGTTTTCGTTGTAGACTGGCTGAAAGCTAAGCAGGGCAATGCTTCCGCTGACGTTGCAAAGACCTATCTGTGGTTCTGCCTTAACCACCACACCGAGTACGCTGAGAAGTATCTCAAGATGTACTGCCAGAAGACTGGCACCGCTGTAAAGTACGTTCAGGACTGGCTGCCCATCGTTGCTGCCGCTCAGCTGAAGTTCAAGCGCCCCGAGGAGCGTGAGCTTCTTCTCACCTGGATCGACATTGCGGATTACGACTGATTATTAGCACTCAATAGTCTTTTCTCCTTATAACATAATTTATCGGGCATGACTCGATCTCCCCTGTCGAAAGGCAGGGGAGTCTTTTTGTATGTCCTATAATATCCCGGCAAGCACAAAAAAGCAGCAGCCAAAGCCCGCAGATACCGCAATGCTGGCCGGAAGCCCCACACAAGTAGTCAGGAGTGCGTTCTTGTCAAAAGTCCTGCCGCTGCGGGCGAGGAACAGCTTTACGGGCTTCCCCGGGTGGTACATACGGCTGCGCAGTGGTCCTTCTGCTTCGGCAGGAAAGATGTTGTTGTGGAGTTTCCCGTCGATAAGATACTCTGCGGTCACGAACCGCCTGCCCTCCACAAACTGCGTTAATACCCCGGTGCACCTGCGGGAACAGATCAGCATGAACATGCTGACCGTGAAAAATACCACAGTGAACAGCGCCGCAAGTGTGACCAGTCCCAGCACGCCCATCAGCAGATACCAGATGTCTACCCCGGCAAGCAGAAGTATCAGTCCCACCAGAACCACGCAGACCAGTATTTCTACCATTCCTCTCCCCCCTTACAGACAGTATAGCACATAAAAAAAAATTTGTAAATACCATGCAACCTTTTGCCCTGCCCGGCTGTTTTATTAGTAGAAGGGTGATGAGCCTTTCTGATACGTTTCTCCTTTATTTTGGGCTGAGCCTTTCGCCGGGCGCAGCCTTTTTTTTATTCAATTCTGGAGATGATATGCATGTACATGCCACGCAGGAAATCAGCCGCTTCAGAAAACAATTGACAAACCCAGTATGTTGGTGTATAATAATAAGGTATTGGCAAATTGCAGAGTGTCCACAAAATGGTACAAATGGCACGGCGGTGCAGGTTTTGTGTGATACGGCAAAAAAAGTGCACAAAATTTTGCTGAAATGCTGAAACTTTTTTCTTGTTGAACGTGACTTCAGTATTGCAGGCGGTGGAGCGAGGTGAGAACTGCGTGGGAAATCCTGACATAGACAGCTATTTTGACGCCGTTTACGCCGAAACTATCGGGCCTGTATCACGCTTCGTAGTGAGCCACGCAGCCCGCTTCCAGGACACTGAGGATATCATTCAGAATATCTACACACGGTTCTACAAGCGGATAAGCGAAAAGGGCTACAAGGATATCGAGTCCGCTGAAGCGTTCCTTATCAATATCGCAAAGTTCGAGTGCCGCAGCATGTTCGCAGGGTTCAGGCGCCGCCGGGAGCGGGACGTTATCCTCTCTGAGATAGACGAGGAGCAGTCCGCAGCCATCGAGGCGGAAATGTCCCGGGACCAGAAGCTGCTGGAGGATATCATGGCAGATAAAATTCTCGCCAGGCAGATATTCGACGATATCATGTCCGGCGACGAAACTGTCGGGCAGATATTCTACCTGCACTTCGTGTGCGATATGAAGCTGGAGGAGGTCGCAAACCGGCTGGACATCAAGCTGTCCACCGTCAAGACCAAACTCTACAGAACCATCGAAAAGCAAAAGAAAAAATACGGTATCTGACCGCACGGCGGGCTCAGGGCGTTTTTTCCGCATATAATGATCATACAGAAAGGAGGGTGTCGTTTTGAACAGGAATGAATTCTACAAACAGCTTATGAGCGAATACACGTTCGACGCTGAAAAGATACGTGAAAACGCAAAGCGTGGAAAGAAACGGCAGAAACTCTCCCCGATGTATGTCGGAATGTCGGCTGCGGCTGCGGTCGCTGTTGTCGCTGTGGGGACCGTTGCGGCGGTCAACCTCGGCAGGAACGACGGCGTAAGCCTTACCGATACCGGGCTCACAACCCTTTCTGCGAGCGACAGGCTCAGCCATGCGCTTGAGCAGCTCGAGCAGGAACGTGACAGCTCCGAAAGCAAGAATTTCCTCGTTACCTTCACCGAGCCGGTTTCGCCCGCAAAGGCGCAGGCTGTGCTCACCGCTGAGGGCAATATTCCAGTAAAGCAGCTCTACCTTTCTGACGGCAGCCGTATCTCAGACCCGGACCAGATAGGCAGCATATTCACCGGCAGCAGCGATCAGCGCATAACCGGCGCAGCAGTCTACTGCTCCGGAAGCACAGCTGCCAAGCTGCAGGCTGACCCTGCAGTGTTCCTTATAGAAGTCATGGAGGCGTCCGATTTTGAGAACGCTTCTCCCGTTGACATAAACGATATTCCCACCGCCGAGGTCACTGTCCCCGGCAATGTGGTTACTGAACCCGTGGTGGTTCCTCCCGTGACCGAGCCAGTTGTCACCGAGGACGCCGGAAATGACGGCACAGTACAGGCAGAGGACACCTCTGAGTCTGACGGTACCGTTGAGCCCGAAAGCGAGGAATCTCTCCCCACGGAAGAGGACGAGGGCATGCCCACTGAAGAGCAGACCACGCCGCCGCCCGAGGAAACTGAGCCCTCCGCCCCTGCAGACACAAACGTTACGGAGCCCGACACATCAGCTCCCGGCGGGGTAACAGAACCCGTGGAGCATGTTCCGTCAGTTCCTGACGGAGTGACGCTCCCGGAGAACATCGACACCGAGTACTACAACACGTATATCACCGCTGACACTGCGTTCTTCATCAGCAAGGATGTATTCCTGGTCAAGGACGGCAGCGGCATTTCCCTCTACCGCTATGACGGCAGCAGCGAAAGCCTTATCTGCTCCGAACCCCTTGAGGACGCCCGGGTGGCATGGGTAAGCGAGAACGGCAAATGTCTTATGCTGACAGGTCTCGGCGAGTTCGGCAACAGGAGCCGCACGCTTCTGGTAAGCGCCGACAGCGAGTCCATCTTGGACCTTAACACCGAGGACACCATCATGAGCGGTACGCTCACCGGTTTCGGCTATAACGCTGACAGCAGGCTGCTTTCCCTCTGCTTTAAGGAGGACGGCGTATACTATATCGCAGCAGAGCGTCTCAGTACCGATAACACCCTCGAATATGTGGGAATGCCGGTTGAAACCGAAAGCAGGATCTCACTGGCAGCTTCCTACGGTGACACTATATACTACACCGAGAACACTTCAGGCTCGACTTCCATCTACTCCGCAGACGCCGTTACAGGCAGCGGACGGCTGGTTTACAGCTTCAGTTCAACACCGAAGCTGACCAGGAACCTTGCGTTCACACACGCAGTTTTCACACCGGACGAAAATTCCGTTATCGGCTTCACTGAGATATTTGACCCGGAGACCGAGAAGCTCATTCAGGTGAACGGCGACAGCGTAAGCTTTGGTGCAAGCCGCCACAGCTTCCTTGACGGGACCGGCTGTTATGTCATCTCCGGCGGCAGCGCCCGGGCTGACGGCTCCATAAGCTCCCTTGCAGCGGTCGAGTACCGCAGGAGCGGTTCAGAGAAGTGGTACGCTTATGTTTCCGGCGGATATGTGAAGATCACTGCGAGCACCTACTCCAGCGAGAACAAAACGGGTCTGCTGACTTTCAGCGACATCTCCCAGAATGCTCCCGCTGAACTGGTAAGCACTCTACACAGTGCAATTGGCGTGAACAACGCACTGGCGCTCGGCAAATGCGCCGACAGCGGTATCACGACCCAGCAGTCGCTTATCGACTGTATCGGTGCGTTCTACTCTGCAAATGCAGCGCAGAAGCTCACGACGAAGTGCGGTATAACCCCGGGCGGCGCTCTTAGCTACAGCTCCGGCGGTCTGAACGGCATTGACGCTTCCAGCGTGCTGCTGACTATCAGCGAACGCTCTGACAGCTCCGCTTCCGGAATGATGTACGTCAGCGCAGGGACTTTCGGCGGCAGAACGGCGTACCGTTCCGTGGCTGTAAGGTTCGTCCTTGAGAACGGCAGCTGGAAACTCGACAGTATACTGAACTGATATATGTACTATCTGACCGGGCAGGGGTACCTGTCCGGTCATGTTTTTTGGGGGAATTCGATGAAGGCAGCGATAATTACAGCGGCAGCCCTGACCCTCGCCGCCGCAGGAGGTATCGTTACGTTCCTGCTGATGCGGTGCGCTGAGGTCCCTGACCCCTCCACCGAGATACGGGTGAACGGAGAGATCGTGCGCACCGTTCCGCTTTCTGAGGACTGCGAGTTCACCGTTACGACCCCGGAGGGTCACAACGTGATAAGGGTAGCAG
>CAKSGA010000002.1 GCA_934454435.1 uncultured Oscillospiraceae bacterium
AGTTACCACACAAAATTCAAGTGAAAGAAGGTCTATCTCTCAATGAACAGTATAACACAGGAAATGCGGTTCGTCAATCTCTAATGAAATATTCCGAAAAATACGGAGTAAAAAGAGCATCAAGGAAATACAACAAGAGCCGTTCTTATATTTATTTATGGAAAGCTCGCTGGGACGGAACGGTTGAATCCCTTGCAGGACAATCCAAGCGCCCGCATCACCACCCGAACGGGAACATGCCTGATGAGCTGAAGCTCATCAGAGATATATCCGGGAGAGTGTATCCAAATAGATGTCAAGTTTGTCCCTGTGGGCTGCCTCGTCAATAAGGACAGAAGCTCTATCAATACACTGCTATCGACGAGTTTTAAGACTTCGCTTTGTTTATGGCTACGAGGAACACAGCACTTATTCTTCGGCCGATTTCCTTATACGAGCTGTGAAATGATATAAACGGCGTGGCATACGTCATTTGCAGACTAGAATCAATTCGGGGCTCTGGTCTGTCGGTCAACCCCTCTGTCACTCCGTGACATTTCCCCCACAGGGGTAGACAACCCGAACCCCGGATTTTATCTGCCGGAAGATACCGGTGAAATATGAAAAGCAGCGAATTGACTCCGCTGCTCTTCACCGTATATCTTGCAGCTGCGTTGGTGCACTCTCCAGCGTTGACCTGTTTCGCTGCATTTTTAGCTTTGGTATGTTTTTCGGGTTTCTTCGCATTTGCACAGTTATTTTTTCAGACCCGAAGATAACTTTATTTGCGCAAACCGCTCCAGTTGTCTTAATCGGCTTCTGGAGC
The DNA here is from genome assembly GCA_934454435.1 of uncultured Oscillospiraceae bacterium. Classification (GTDB taxonomy): domain Bacteria; phylum Bacillota; class Clostridia; order Oscillospirales; family Ruminococcaceae; genus CAG-115. The sequence goes on from CAKSGA010000002.1 coordinate 806, forward strand.
GGTTATTTGATTATCCCTTCACACGATGCGTGAATACGATAATACTGCAGCAATATTAATATGAACCTTTTCTGGATATAGCGTCCTCGATCAGGGTCTCAAGATTATCATTAATATCCCTATACACATTTTTGCTGGTTGTGTATCCAGGGTCATAGCAGTCAACATATTTTGACAGCTTCTCACCTTTGGCAGTAAGAATATCATCAAAAGGATTTTTGCCTTTCTTTGCCTGCTTTCCTTCGTTATCTTCCAGATTATGAATGTATATGCCGACTATACCTTTTTTCATCTCATATGCCTTTTTTATTTCATAGTTGACCCATTTCCTCTCAGAGGTAGTGGAGCCGACCAGAACAACGATGCACGAGCGCATATCAAGCTGGGAATCAATCCACTTTTTGATTTCAGATTCTGTTTTCTTTTTTACTTTTTCCCAGTCGTTGTCAGAGAAAGTGGACTCGCCAGCGACTTTACCCATGCTTCGTACCTGCCCGGCTCTCCAATAATCCTTGTTGAACTCAAAGCTAAAGAAAACCTGTCTTTTTGCCATATGTAGTTCCTCCATTCGTTATGATCAGGTCACGAGCCCAAGGAAATCTTATCAATAAACTCAATGACCGCTGTTGCCAGTTTATCGGGATCAGTCTTTTGATCAAGTTTTTTGAAGCAGTTTAATAATTGCCCGTCCGAACCGGGATAGTACTGCTGGAAATTCTTATTCACATCTTCCCATATTTCCTTTGCGACCCAACCTGTACACCCCACGGGTACGATCAGATTATTAAATTTCTTTGCGATCTCAAATTCCTCTACCACGCCGTAAGCGTTTTCGACCTGATCATGATCGTCTTTCCTGGTTCTGTTTCCAAAGACAAAAACAGATATACCGGCTCTTGATATCATATCTTCCCTGTATTGGGTGAAAAGCTTCTTCCGCATATCCTGATCCTGAATATCCTGGGGAAAAGGGCGCAGTATGAGCTTATCGTTCTTTATTGTGGCGTTGCTGATGGAATATATCTCCTTCAGCGCTCCGGTTATTACTGAACTTCCTACTCCTAAACCAAATCCGGATATTATGTTATATCCCTTTTTCACCAACCGGCTGCTGAGCGTGGTAATAAACTCCTGAGCCTCTGTTTCAGTAAACGCCCCGAATTCCTTGGCACTTCCGGAAATAAATATATTGTTTCTGAACAGCTTTTTTTCGATGGACCTGAGAATTTCCGTGATCTCTGAATAATCATCGACCAGCAGGACAGTTATATTATAACGCCTTCTCATATCGTCAATAATAAGATCCTGCTTGCATTTTGCGTAGGTGTAATCTGCCTTGGACTTGAATTCTGTCCTTTTGACATTGCGCATTATGGCGTAATGCTGGCGTTGATTGTTTGATCCGTTTTCTACCCGAAGCCTGCTTAACACGTAATCAATATTAGGGTCAGAAAAGCTGAAACCAAGGAACAGGAAAGTTTTCGATAAAAGATCCCCGCTTAACGCTGTGAGAAACGAGCTATGCTTTTTGTAATAACTCTCATAGTCGTCCTTAATTATTATAGCGTCATCAGGCGAATCCTTGTCACCGTGCATTTTGTACACAACGGCGTCCCGTCCCGCACTCACAAGGCAAAGATCATTATCCTTTCTCTTTACGTCCACGACTTTTTTCTCTGCACGCAAAGCGTCCTCTATCAAAGAATCATAATTGGTAGTCCAATACGTAAATATGGGCAGTCTGGCAAGGATCCTGTGGTTTTCGTCGATTTCCCTATTTGATGAAAAGGCGTTGAATATCGTTGTATTGATCCTACTTCTGTTGTATTTGTTACAATGGTATTGAGCCAGTGCCACCAAATTGCTTTCCTTTGACGAATCAAGACCAATTTCTTTTGCGATTCCTTCCAGTAGTTCTTGCCAATTAACGAAACCTGCATCCCATGAAAAACCTGCACCAGCAAATATTGCGGCGTTATCATTTGCTATTTCCTTAACATAACAGTCAATAAAAGCTGTGATCTGTTCGTTCATCTGACATATTCCTTTCAATTTAAATTTTTATGTCTGTCATACCAAAGCCAATCATATAAAGGGAACTTTCGTTCACCATTTACTGTTTGAATGTACACACAATAATTGTCATCACAACCTCGGAATTCGTTCCTGCCACACGAAGGTGAATAAGCAATATGAGGATATATTCTCATATATTCAGTGCCTTTATAATTAGCTGACAAAGCATTATCGCTGATTAGCGGGAGAATTGATATCCCCTTTTTATATTTTTTTGCATCACCATAACCCAATTCCCAGTTACACCATTTTGATTCGATTGCATTATTTGTCGCCAACAGAATAAATCTATCGCACCTGCGTATTTTTGCTTTGATCCTCTTTGCTGTTATATCTGATGTTACCCTGGGCATAGAAGGATCCTTACTGTCAATATACACACTTACGCCATATGTATGTTTAAGTAAGCCTAACAGTCCCCTTAGCTGTGGCAAATCAGCATGTTTATGAGATATAAATACAGTGGGGACTATTCCATTTTCCAGCTGTTCCGAAATACTATTCCTTAGCCGTTCTTCACTATTAGTATAAAAATCAATATAAGAATATTTTCTCGGTTCTTTGACAGGACCAATGGCTTTCGCTATATCAGCATCAGTGAATTCTTTGGCATAGACTTCCAGGTCACTATAATTAAGTATCATCTTAATATCTGGCATTTTGTTCTCCCTTACTATATAAATATTTTTAAATGACTTTGCCGAAATTTAATATATTATGACATTTATATTATATACAGAAACGCTTGCGATGTCAATATATAGATACGCAAAAACTCTTGTTTTATTAAAATTCAATAAAAATCGACGAGAAATTTTTAACAATTTTACAAACTCCGCTTTATTGTTTTCTGTATTTTTCGGGACAAAAATCGTCTATATTTATCAATGCATCTTTTCATCGAGTGTTACTGCTGAAGTCACCCAGACCAAAACAACCCGCTACCGGCTTACGCATCGGGAACGGGTCAGATTTTTATTTACTTATTCCATGATACGCTAACGTCGCTTATCTTATCGCACTCCACAGTGGAGAATAGCTCCGCACTGGCAAACCGAATACTCAAGGATCAACTGAGCTTTTCATACTCCCTTTCAAGCTTTCCAAGATCGAACACAAGGAACCTGCGCTCGACATTTCCGGCGAGCCTTACCAGCAGTCCTGGCATGACCGGGGTGGGTTCCGGATTAACAACGCTTGCCGTCATCGGCGTATTATTCGGAAAAGCTGGCGCACATTGATGGTCACCTATGAAGTGTTCTCGTCTGTATGGATATACGGGCAGATCAATAAAATACTGACTGCCAGGAATAGAAAACCGATATTGCGTTCCCTGCTGGTCATTAATATAAACACAGACGCGGTTATTGCAGTCAGCGTAAACGCATTTTTCGGGGTCGATAACCTTTCTCGGAAATCGGAGGACAATGGCGGCGGAGTCGACAATGTAAATCGACTGAAGATAATTTATATCGAATGTATGAATAGTCTGAGCGGCGCTTACATATCCTGCAATAACAGGATTATTATCAATGTCCGAAACCGTTAGTTCATTTTCCCTGGCAACAGGATAATACATTTGTCATACCTCCATATATAAAAATTTATCTTAAATAATTATAACATAAGTGTAAAAAAAGCAATATTATTAAATCTGTTGTTTTTGTTACACTTATTTTGTATATATAAAACAATTGAATTATATATTATAACCATGGTGATACAATTTATACCAGATTCATAACATTGTAATACTACTGAACCGGAAAGGAGTGGTGAACAATGAAAACAAATTACACCGTGGTTAATACATATTCTTCTGCAACAGACGCGCAGAAAGAAAAGCTGAAAACCGAAGCCTCAAGAGCCGTATACCGTGAGCTGCTCCGCTACATGGAAATCAAATCCGGACAGCCGGAACAGAAAACCGCCTGACTGCTGAAAGGACAAAAAAATGACGGCAATATATGCAAGACAGAGTATCGACAAAAAGGATAGCATTTCAATAGATACCCAGATAGAGTTCTGCCGGCGCTTTGCCGGCACGGAGGAGTGCCGCATCTACACCGACAAGGGCTGGAGCGGCAAGAACATCGACCGCCCGGAGTTCCAGCGGCTGTTATCTGACATAAAAAGCGGCTCGATAACAAAACTCGTTGTTTACAAGCTGGACAGAATAAGCCGCTCGCTGAACGACTTCTCCAACCTCATGGAGCTGTTCCGGCAGTACAATGTGGAGTTTGCGTCCACGGTGGAGACCTTCGACACCTCCACTCCGATAGGGCGTGCCATGCTCGGGATAATCATGGTTTTCGCAGAGCTGGAACGTGAGAATATCCTCATGCGCGTAAAGGACAACTACTACGCCCGGGGCGAAAAGGGAATGTACCTCGGAGGTCCTCCGACGTTCGGGTTTGATAAGACCCCGACTACCCTCGGCGGAATAAAGACCTCCGTGCTCGTTCCGAACGCCGATATGTCCACCGTGCAGTACATGTACGACTCCTACCTCGTGGAGCGCACTTCTCTCGGGGACATCGCAAAACAGCTCAATTCTGACGGGGTGCAGTCCCCCGGGGGTGCCCTGTGGGACAGCAACATGATAAGTCGTATCCTCCGCAACCCGTCCTACGTTATGGCGGATACGGACGTTTACCGCTACTTCAAGGACAAGGGCTGTAGGATACCCACTCCGGTGGAGGAGTTTACCGGGGAGCGTGGATGCTTCCTCTACGGCAAGCGCGCCACGAACGAGCGCAAGTACACCGATGTGAAAGACCATGTGCTGACCATCGGGCTGCATGACGGTGTGATATCGTCGCAGATATGGCTGGACGTCCAGCGTAAGCTAGACGGAAATAAGCAGCTCAAAAAGGGAAAGACCGGCACACGCTCATGGCTCACGGGGCTTATAAAATGCGGAAACTGCGGCTACGCTCTGCGGGTCATCAACAGGGATTACTTCTACTGCTCAGGAAAGGCGAACAAGAAAGTATGCGGCGGCTTTGAGGGAAATCCCCGGATAGATGTCGTTGAGCATGCAGTCAGGGAGCGGCTCTTTCAGAAATTCGAGGAGATACGGGATATTGTCATTGAAGAGGACAAGCCAGTGCAAAGTCCTGCCGTGAACAAACTGAAAATGCGGCTTGAAACGGTTTCCACACAGATAGACAATCTTGTGGACAGAATAGCCGAAACTTCCTCTGCCATCGGAAAGGTACTCGAAGAGAAACTGGAAAGCCTCATAAAGGAGCGGGAAAGCGTCGAGGCCGAAATCAGAAAGTACTCTTCCGGCGCTCCGCAGGCGCTTACATATAAGGACGTTCTCCCCATGCTTTCGGAGTTCGACGAGATGCCGATAGAGAACCGCAGCGTTATTGCAAGGCAGTTCATTCAGAAGATACTGCTGTGGGACGACAAAATCGAAATAGTCTGGAAATTCTGATGATCACCGTGGTTTTACTGCGGTGATTATTTTTTTAATATGCTGACAACAAAGTAATAAACAAGGATACTCCGGGAGTTCGAGGGTGGAGTCCAGTGGGGGAGGTGTCACGGAGTGACAGAGGGGCTAGTATGGCGCAAAAGCCACGTGATTGCTTAACCGATTTGTTTCGTATTGTGCCAAACTAATGGCAGAACAGACCCGAAAAATCCTGTAATACGATAATATCCCCCGGAACGATCACGGGGATTATCATGTGTTTTACACTGTCAGTTCTTCTTCATAGCTGCGGATATCTGTAAAAAACCTTTCTTGTTTCTCCTTGTATTTTTCTTTTCTTTCAGCAGCTTTATTCCATATTCCTTTTTCAATATATCGAAGATGAACACGAGGTTGTTCCATTCTCATAAAGATCACTCATGTAGATTATATCACACCCGGTCATATTATTTGTAAAAACCGTTTGAGCTCTGGTTTTTACAGTCAACTGCCTGCATCGTGTACCTCATACGGCTCCTGACATAAAATTTTCGGGCTGTTCGTGAAATTTCGCAATGCTCAAAACAATCATTCCAGTCCTTTCAGGAGAATATATTTATTGCGTCCGATAGGGCAGGCATAACAAAAAGACCCGCTCCCGAGCTCAAACGGCTCCGGGAGCGGGTTTCCATCTGTATCGAGCGGTTCAACGTCCCACTGGATAACGGTCATGTCCATGCCCTGAATGGTGGTGATGAGGGAGTTGTCGTACTCGCCGTAGGGCGCACGGTAGAGGGTCGGCTCGCTGCCCGTAATGTCTTTTATTTTAAGGGAAGCCGCCCTGGTATCTGATATCAGGTCATTCACGTTCATGCCCTTGACGTGCGGGTGCTGGTCGGAGTGGTTCTGTATCTCGTGACCGGCGTCTGCGAACGCTTTGACGTCCTCCGGGTAACGGTCGCACCAGTCGCCGGTCACGAAGAACGTTGCACGGGCGTCGTACTCGTCAAGTATCGTTATCAGTTCCTCGGTGTTGGAGTTCTCCCACGCAACGTCAAAGGTCAGCGAGAGCTTCTTGTCGCCACGCTCCACCGAGTAGACCGGCAGCAGACGTTCGGTCGCCTGGGTGCCTACCGAGGTCAGCACCGCCCCTACTCCCACCGCAGCGGCGGCGATGGTCAGTGCGCCTATGGCGGTCAGCCGGCGGACTTTCTTCTTTGTCAGTGTTATCATTTTCATGTTATGCCCCTCCTGTAAGTGCTTTTTTGAGAGGTATATGCAGGTCCCGGGACAAATATGACAGGCGTCCGGACTGATCGCCGGCGGACATGGTCGAAATTTCCTCAACAAAATTGCAAAAAACATTTGACAAATCAAAAAAAATATGTCACAATATAATAGGTCATTATTTCTTCCGGGAGAAAGATCCGGAAAGAAACGGAAATACATGCGCAAGTCAATGGAGTGATAGTATGACTTTTTTCAAGAGAGCGGCAGCGGCTGTGCTGTGCTGTGCGATACTTGTGACCGGGAGCATTCCGGCATATGCCGAGGAGGGCGGGGCAGGGCTCGCAGCAGAACCCGGCACTGAAACGTCCGTGATAGACACGGGCTCCGGGGAGACCTCGGTGATAGATACCGGGGACGGGGACGGCACTTCGGTCATAGACACCGGCGGCACTGAAACCAGTATCGTTGACCCGGACGAGGGCGACAACAAAAAGGACGACGCCCGCAGCGACCTTGACGTCGCAGACGAGCAGTACACGGAGATAGACCTCAGCGGCTACACCCAGTGGGACGGCAAGACGAAGATGGTCTCAGGCACGAATTACTACATAGAGGGCAAGGTCGCACCCCGGCAGGACTTCACAGTCCCCAGGGACAGCAGACTTGTGATAAAGAGCGGTTCACGGCTGGTCCTGTATAAGGGCAGGTCGCTGAACGTCCGGGGTATAATCACCGTGGAGCCGGACGCCGAGCTGATGTGCTCCGGCACGCTGACGGTGTACAGCAGGGCAGGTATCGAGAATTACGGTTCTGTAAAGGGCAGTGTGAGCTCCTCGATACGGACCTCCGGCGATATCATCAACAGAAGCACCGGTAAGCTGTCGATGTCCGGCATTGTTAGCGTTTACAAGACCGGCGTAATGCTGAATTACGGCGAAACGGCGTTCACGACAAGCGCCAGGGCAAAAATAACCGGCGACTTCCAGACCACGGAAACTGGCAGACTGATATGCAGCGGTTACCTTGCGATAACCATCAACGGCCGCACTACCCAGGCGGGTTACTTCTCCCTGACCGGCGAGGTCGTGAACAGCGGTGTGTTCGTGTTCGAGCGCACTGTGAGATACTACAAGTCCAGAGCGGCGAGGTTCTCCGTTTCAAAGAGCAGCCGCCTTATCGACTACCGCCACCGTGACCCCTCCGAGCCGATACCTGACGACGGCGGCGACAGCGAGGAAACTACGGACGTCGGCATAAAGGGTATAGATGTTTCATATGCCCAGGGCGCTGTGGACTGGGAGAAGGTCAAGGCGTCCGGCGTGGGGTTTGCCATGCTGCGTTCCTCCAGGGGGCCGGTCAGCGACACACGCCCTGCATCGGAGGACACGACATTCAAGTACAACATGACCGAGGCTACCAGGGTTGGACTGAATGTCGGAGTTTACCATTACCTGTACGCTCATACGGTGTCAGACGCCAAAAAGGAAGCCAAGTTCTTTATCAAGACCATCAGCCCGTACAGGATAACTTACCCCGTGGTGCTTGATATTGAGGAGCAGAGCCAGGCAAAGCTCGGGAAGTCTCAGGTCACGAAGATCGTAAAGGCGTTCCTTGACGAGGTGAACGCAGCGGGCTATTACGCAATGCTGTATTCCAACAAGACCTGGCTGACCCAGTACCTGGATATGTCTAAGCTCTCCGGCTATGAAGTATGGCTGGCGCAGTGGAACACCGTCCCCACTTACAAGGGCGAGTTCGGTATGTGGCAGTACAGCTGCAAGGGCATCGTTTCCGGAATTGACGGCTACGTTGATCTGAACCTCTCCTACAAGAATTATGCAAAGATAATCAGGAAAGGCGGATACAACCACCTCTCATGATGAACGAGCATAAGAGATCTCACTGTCTGAAAAGTCATCGTATGTTGCGTCAGGCGGAAATAAGCGTGTGAAACATATTGTGCGCCCTGGTCACTGTGCAGCTGCAACTGCCCGGTGACCTTTTTTTACATAGCCAAAATTGACTTTTTCGACAAGCTGGATATATCTGTTACCCATTTCTCGATTCGCATTTCCTCATTCCTTCATTTGGAATACTTCTCTTTGTGTATTTCCTTGGCATAGCAAAACCCTCCTATGGTTTCTGGAATACCATAGGAGGGTCTTTTTGTCATTGTCTGTTTTTACTGGGGCTGTTCAGACGGCCGTGGGTTCTTTTGTTCTCTTTGAGCAGCTGATTTGAGGGCATTCGGGATAGTGGAGCTCAGGGTGCAGGTTATGTACTCCGTCAGCTTCTGCCGGCTGTCAAGGGTGTCACGCTCAATGCATTCGAGCAGGATGCCGGCGGTCGCTTCTGTCAGAAAACGACTCAGGAACGCCTTGTAGCCCTCTTCAACACTGAGCCCGTGGAGCTTCTCTACCTCACACACCAGCATGTAGACCGACTGATATGTGTCCTTGTAAAAGAACCGTGCCAGCTCTGAACGTCCTATCGACCGCACGATGTTCTGCAGCATGGAAAGATTTTCGCTGATGTAGTCCATCACGAATTCCACAGCGGACTTGTTATCCAGGATAAGGTCGTACTGCTCAAAATGGGACAGTGCTTCCTGCTCCAGCGTCCATCTCAGCAGGTCGTAGATATCCTCGAAGTGGTAGTAGAACGTCTTGCGGTTCACGCCGCAGGCTTCCACCAGCTCACGTATGGTTATGCGGTTGAGAGGGCGGCTTTCCATCTGCTTTTTCAGCGCAGCGGAAAGCTCCTGCTTTGTCTGCTGGGACTGTTCGTTGTGTTTCATGTATGTTCTCCCGGCGGTGTTGGCTTTGTTTGATGGACAATTTGAACGATTTGTCCGGTTACTTTATTATAACCGATACCGGCGGTTTTGTCAAGCGTAAGTAAAAATACTTGATTTTTCAGCAGAAATGTGGTATCATATAGATTATAAATAAAAACCGTGAAAAGGGAACGGTGAACTTTCACACGAAAGGAAACATAACACAATGAGCGAAGAAAAGAAGGAATTTGTAAAGCACGAGATACCACGTCCGGAATTCCCCAAGCGTGCAGTAATAACCGGCGGCATGCCCTACGGAAACAAGAAGCTGCATTTCGGCCACATCGGCGGCGTTTTCGTTTTTGCGGACGTCTATGCCAGGTTTCTCCGGGACAGGCTGGGTGACGAGAACGTTATCTTCGTTTCCGGCACGGACTGCTACGGCTCCCCCATCGCAGAGAGCTACCGCAAGCTGTGCGCTGAGCAGGGCTTCAAGGGAACTATCCATGATTTCGTAGAGGAGAACCACAAGGCTCAGAAGGAAACTCTCGACAACTACGAGATAAGCCTGAACATTTTCGGCGCCTCCGGACTCGGCAGGACCGCCGAGATACACAACAAGGTATCCGACTGGTTCATTCGTACCCTTTATAAGAACGGACACCTCCGTAAGATAAGCACGAAGCAGTTCTATGACGAGAAAGCGGGCTGCTTCCTGAACGGCAGACAGGTAATAGGCAAGTGCCCTGTAGACGGCTGCCAGAGCGAAAAGGCATACGCTGACGAGTGCGACCTCGGTCACCAGTACATGCCAGAGAACCTCATCGACCCGAAGAGTACCCTCACCGGCGATACACCCGTAATGAAGGACGTTGAGAACTGGTATTTCGACCTGCCCGCATACAACAAGCTGCTCAAGGAGTACGTTGCGAGGATCTCCAAGCAGAAGAACGTGCGCCAGCTTGTTTCCAGCACCATTTCTGAATTCCTCGCAGACCCGGTGGTACACATCAAGAACGAACTGCTGGACAGCTACAACAAGGTAAAGGACCAGCTCCCGGCGCATGAGTTCATAGAGGAAAAGAAGAAGCCCAGCTTCACCATAAAGTTCACAGAGCTGGACGAGATGAACAAGGCGACCGAGATACTTTCCGCAAACGGCATTCGCTACCGTACCGGAAAGACGCTGGTACCGTTCAGGCTCACCGGTAATATCGAGTGGGGCGTTCCCGCACCCGTGCTTGAAGGCGAGGATCCGCTGACCATATGGGTATGGCCGGAGTCCCTCTGGGCGCCTGTTTCCTTTACGCAGGCAGTGCTTGAAAAGCAGGGCAGGAACCCTGACGAGTGGAAAGACTTCTGGTGCAGCAAGGACGCAACCGTATACCAGTTCATCGGCGCCGACAACATCTATTTCTACGGAGTTGCTGAAATGGCGATGTTCATGGGCCTGACAGAGGGTGAAAACACCTCCGACCCCGCAGACGGCGAAATGCAGCTGCCCATTCTCTGTGCAAACAACCATATACTGTTCCTGGACAAGAAAGCCTCCAGTTCCGGTGCAATAAAGCCGCCCATGGCAGCCGACCTGCTTGACTACTACACCGCCGAGCAGCTCAGAATGCACTTCCTGGGACTTGGACTGGGCCAGCGCAGCGTAAGTTTCATGCCGAAGCCCTACAACCCGAACGCAAAGCCGGAGGATCCGGACCCAGTTGTAAAGGACGGCTTCCTGCTCTCCAACGTGTTCAACAGAATTATCCGTACCTGCATTTACTCCACCCAGAAGTATTTTGACGGCGTAATGCCGGTGGGCGAGGTCGATGAGCAGGTGCTCGCAGACGCAAAGAAAGCCATACTGGATTACGAGCGCTTCATGTACCGCTTTGAGTTCCACCAGGCGACCTACGTGCTCGACAGTTATATCAGGAAAGCCAGCAAGTACATGGCGAAGAACCTCGGCGACGCCGACAAGGCGGACGATAACGAGGCACGCCGTCATGCGCTTATCCAGGTGTTCCACATGATAAGGACGGCTGCGGTGCTTCTGCACCCGATGGCTCCCAAGGGCACCGAGATGATACTTGAGTACCTCCAGCTCGACAAGAGCTTCTGGAGCTGGGACAGAATATTCGATACCATTTCGGATTTCACCGGCGGCAAGGATCACAGGCTGAAGTTCCTCGAGCCGAGGGTGGATTTCTTCACAAAGCACCCCAGTCAGTTAGGAAACGGCACAGAAGAATAAAACAATAAACCCTCCGCTTTTGCGGAGGGTCAGGCTGTCGATAAAGGCACATCTGCGTCGTCACTCCCCACTGCAACAGGCACAAAGCCTAGTTGCAGTGGGGGTTCCTAGCATCTGCACCTTTCTCGGCAGCCTGGGATAGTCACTTTTTAGCCAAGCTGACCCTCCGCTTTTGCGGAGGGTTTCGTTTTGAAAAAATTAAGTTTGACAAAAAAGGTTGAATTTTCCTGAGTTATATGATATAATATACAAAAACTATGTTCAAAGGCAATATCTGACATGCGGTCAGAAAGAATTGCGCAATGGTTATTGAAGAGGTATTATATGAACACATGGAAATTCTGGAAAAGAAATAATGCGCCGGCGGGAAATGCCGCACCGGCTCCTGCCGCCGTCCAGGCGGGGGGGCTCCAGGCGCAGGCGGCTGCGATGGGCAACCAGGGGACCCAACAGCTCGCTGCCGTGATGGGCGGAGCCGGTCAGCAGGCAGAGGAGAATGCCCGGGTGCCCGAAGTTACAGCGAATGAGTCGCTGGAACAGCTGTATAATGTTCTGGTCAGCCAAAAAAGGTTTATGACTATTGACGCCGGCGACAGACTGTACGTGTCGGCGATCCAAAGTCTGAAAAAAATCAACTCTGAGATCAGGGGCGGCTTTACCAACGACTCCAAAGAAAATCAGAAAAAATTAGCCAGTGTGTGCGGCTTATATCGTAAGCTTATCGAATCCTGCTCAAAATATATTTCAAGGGATCATATGTCATCTCGGGCAAAGCAGCGCTGCGAGCTCGCTGCCCATGTCCTCGAACGGGCGCAGAAGGATCTTGTTTCACTTGAGGGCGTGCGCACGGATTTCTGCACACTGCCTCCCGAGGAACAGGCTTCAAAGACCTGGAGAGGTCTGCTGAGCGACAGCCGTTCGCTGCATATTTCGGTAAAGAGCTTTGCGGCGATACAGGGAGATAAAGTCGGCGGCGGTCAGGCGTCGGAGGTCATGAAGCTGTCCGGCGGTAATGCAACGGTAAAGAATGCCCACGGCGACTCTGTTCCGCTGAACGAAACGTTTTTCTTCAAGCCCGAGGACGAGATCGACCTTTCAAAAGAATACACCTCCCAGAAGATCTCTGCGAACATCATGGCAAGATATTCTAAACTGACAAGTAATGATAAGGAAATAATCCTCCAATGGTGCGCCACCGGCGCCTCCAATGTACCGGAAGATGTAATGCAACAGCTATCCACGGAAGGTAAGGCTGCGATACAGAACATACTCAGCAACATGGGCGGTACGCAGACCACCATAACTGCACTGCTTACCCCCATGGGTTATACCGACCAGAAAGTGAACATGACACGCCGGAATGTTGCGACCAGCCGTGTGGCAGCGCTTCTTGGGATCGGGGATCTTGTTGCGGAGTCCCAGACAGCGGAGATCACTGACGAGTCCACCGGGCAGACTATGAGGGGCAATATCATGAAAAAGTCCCGGTACAATATTTCAGGAAAAGAATATAGAGCAAATCACATGATGGCAAAGGGAAAAAATGACGTCAAAGCCTTTGGTGAAAACAGAAAAATAGACATGTCGCTGAATATGAATGTTACCGGAGGATTTCAGAGGGATCTGTGTAATCTTCAGGTCCTGGACGTCATATGTGGTCAGCAGGACCGGCATGACAATAATTACTTTGTAGGGGTAAATGAAAGCGGGGAACTTTCAGGGGTACAGGGAATAGATAACGATGGCGCATTTGGCTTGGCAGAAACTTCTCTTGAGAAAAGGCATCAAGGACACGCTGCCGCCATATATGACAAAAAAGGCAACATGTCGATCCCGTTCATGGACAAAAACCTTGCGCAGCGTATAGAACAGCTCGACCCTGAGATGATAAGGTTTGCACTTAAAGACCTGCTCAAAGATGATGAGATCGAGGCCACGATAGACCGGCTGAACAAAACACGGGAAGCCATCGCAAGGCAGAGAAGGGAAGATCCGTCACGCTTACTAGATGACGATGAGTGGAACGATGATACCGCCCAGAGGCTGATAGATGACGCATGGGAAAAGAACGGGATATTCAATTCAATAGTTGATAAAGCGGAATCAGACAGAACCATTGATGATATTATGTTACAGCGGAATTACTTTGGCAAGTATATGATAGATTCAGTAGGCGACAAAATGTATCTCTGGGACTACGGCAAGACCCAAAGTCCGCAAATACGCCGGAAACAGCAATAAACTTATTTTTCCTGAAATACCTGAGGGGCTGCATTATAGATGCAGCCCCTTGTTTTATATATGATGTCATAAGTTTGTCAGGTGCTTCTGTACTGCTTCGGGGTCATGCCAGTGTGGGTCCTGAACAGCTTGCAGAAGTATGCGGAGCTGCTGAAGCCGCATTCCAGCGCCACTGCCTCGACGGTCATGTTGCTGTCACGCAGGAGCTGCATGGAGCGCTCCACACGGTATTTCAGCAGGTAATTCACCGGGGAGGTGTGCAGGTAGCTCTGGAAACACCGGGAAGCCTCGCTGCGGCTAATGCTGGCGGAATTCGCTATGTCCTGAAGTGAAACGTCATCGGCATAGTGCGACTGGATAAACCCTATCATCTTCTGCATGCGTATCTGCAGGACGTGCTCGTTCTTCACAGCCGGGGCGAGCTCCAGCTCGTTGCGGTGCTCATACAGCTCCGCCCAGGCAAGGCTTATCTCACAAAGCACCCGTATCTCGAAGCATTCCCGTTCCCCTGGTCCGGACTCCAGCTCCAGTATCGGTGTTTCACCGTAGCGGCCTATCTCGCCGTAGGTCTGCAGCATCGAGAAAACCTTGTCCAGCCGCTTCAGCACCGATCTGCTCCAGCCCGTCACGCCGTCCAGTACAACATACGGGAGCTGCGAATTCAGCGTCAGCGGCATGACGTACTGTATGTTTATCACGCTGTTTACCGGGGCGATGAACTCCGGCTGGAACACCACGTTCGGGCAGTAGCACGGACCCTCCCCGCACATGTTCTCGTAGCTGTGCAGGCAGTTCGCATTCAGGAATATGCCCTGTCCTTTTTCGAGTATTATTATACTGTTCCCGGCGTGTATCCTGACTTTACCGCAGTGCACCACGAAAAACTCCAGGTTCGGGTGCCAGTGCATCGGGACGTTGTTACCCGATATGTGCAGCGAGTTTACATAATATTGTATAGGGAAGCCTGCCTTTCCGTGCTGTACAAGCTCCTGAAAATTCTCCTTCAACGGCATGTGAAATTCTTCCATACGTTGCCCTCCTGTCGCTTAACTTGTAAAACCCCTTTGGGAATATTATAATATAAATCGGGAATATTGTCAATTGTTCAAAACGATTATAGATAATATAATAATATTATACAGAAAAAACGAAAAGATTTGTGCATATCTTACAAAGATAACGATTACACATTGTGCGAAACGCCCAGGTAATTTAAGTTAATTAATTAATGGGACCCGCATGAATGGCTTAACCAGGCGGTTTCAACTGCTGGTTCGTTCTGTAGAATTCGGGCCGTTTATTATGTGGAAGTCAGCACTATTAATCAGAAAAGGGAGAAGAAGATGGCAAATTTCAGAAAAACCATGGCCTGCGTACTTTCCGCAGCCGCTCTGCTCGGACTCACTGCCTGCGATGACGCCGCACCAATAGAAAACGGCGGATCCAATGCGGGGGCTTCAAATGTCAGCCCGTCTGCTACCACTACTTCTACTCAGGCGTCTACCACCGTTGACCCTGACGCTGGTCTGGAACTCACCGACAAGGAGAACAAGGTCATCGACACCTCTGCGTGTCCTCCGACTGGTAATGCAGGAAACCTGAGATACCTCGGCTTCTACGATATCACCAAGGATCAGAAGGGCACGGAACAGTGCCTTATCTTCCAGTCCGACCTGTACGGCGGCAGTATCGAGTTTATAAGCACTCCCTCAGGGGCCGCATATTATGACAAGCTTGCAAACCTCATTGCCAGTGATGATTCCCCCGATATCGTTACCAAGGACGCTATGCTGCTTCCCGGCAACGTCAGCAAGAATCTTTTCGAGCCGCTGGACAGCAGGATAGATATGAACGCTCCCCAGTGGAAGGATATAAGCGGCGTTGTTGAGCAGTTCGCATGGAAGGGCGTTCATTACTACTACCCGCACAGGACTACCACGAAATACGCCCTGAACTACAGCAAGAAAACCATTGAGGAGAACGACCTCACGGATCCGTATGAGCTCTACGCAAAGGGCGAGTGGACCTGGGAGGCATGGCGCAACCTCATGATAGAGTTCTGCAATAAGGACGAAAAGCATGTCGGGTTCTACACCACCAACAATACGATAACGAGCTTCATTGCGACCACCGGCACCACGATGATAGATGTTCAGCCGGACGGCACCATCACAAACAATCTGCTGTCCTCCGACGTTTCCCGTGCAATGACTTTCCTTGAGGGTCTGTGCCGTGACGGACTTACATACGACAAATCCTACGGCGACTGGGTGTCTCCCCAGGTGTTCTCCACCGCATGCAACAATATACTGTTCACCTGCACCGAACCTGAATGGACGTACATCGCTGCTACCGAGAATCTCCAGAACAAGGAAGGCGTTGATAATGACATCTTCGGCGAGGTTTCGGAGTTCTCATTCGTTCCGTTCCCGAGAGATTCCATGGCGGACGCATACTATACCGAGTTTGACACGTTCGGGTATCTCATACCCAAGGGTGCAAAGAACATAGACGGCGCAGTTGAGTTCATCAACCTCAACAGAATGTACGATATCGATCCTAACATTCAGGCAAAGGTTCGTGAGGACCACATCAATCCTGAAAAGATCGTGTTCGAGAAAGGCAAGTATGCCGGCTATGAAAAATGGCAGATGAAGTGGGGCGAGCACGAATACGACCTCTGGCGTGAGATGTGCGATCCGTCGAACTTCTCTTTCATCATGGAGGACGCAGAGGGCTTCTCAGTTGACTTCACCGACAAGATCGGTCAGCTGCTGATGGGCGTTGTTGAGCGCAGCGAATCCTGGGCAAAGACCAGCGCTGAGTTCTCTCCGGTCGCTGATGCAACTATCTCGGAATACAAGTAAGATAATCATCTGATACGTCAGATATTATAAATTATTCATTTCAGAATTCATTTAAGGAGGAACTTAAAAATGAATAAAACCAAAAAGCTCCTCGCATGTGCTATGGCAACAGCAATGGTATTCAGCCTGTCTGCATGCGATGACGCAGCTCCCGTAAACTCCGGCAACGGCTCAAGCAACGGTGCAAGCAACGCTGCTCCCAACCAGCCCGGCGCAGTTACAACTTCCACTTCTGCTTCCACAACAACAGACCCCAACGACGCACTTGATATGACCGACAAGAAGGAAAAGACCTTCGACACCTCCCTGTATCAGCCCTCCGGCAATGCAGGAACAGTTAAATTCTGTGCTTACTATGATATCCAGGGCGACCAGAAAGGTACTGAACAGTGCATGATTTTCAAGTCTGACCTGTTCGGCGGCAACATCGAGTACATATCCACTCCGTCCACCACAGATGCGCTGCTCGAAAAGCTCTCCAACCTTATTGCTTCCGACGATTCGCCCGACCTGGTTGAAAAAACGGCGATGCGTTACCCCGGCAACATCTCCAAGAACATGTTTGAGGCTCTCGACGGAAAGATCGACATCGATTCCCCGCTGTGGAGCGACATGAAGGAAGTTTCTGAGTCCTACGCATGGAACAACAAGCACTACTACTATCCGCACCGCATCACCACCTCCTTCGCACTGAACTACAGCAAGAAGACCATCGAGGAGAACGACCTTCCCGATCCTTATGAGCTGTACAAGAACGGCGAGTGGACCTGGGACGCATGGCGTGACATGATGATCAAGTTCTGCGACAAGGACGAGAACAACATCGGCTTCTACGCAACGGATACCACTGTTGACGCATTTGTCCTTACTACAGGTACTTCCCTGATAGACACACAGCCGAACGGCAAGATCACCAACAACCTTGCAAACCCGAACGTAACAAGAGCAATGCAGTTCATCGAGGGTCTGTGCCGTGAGGGCGTTTCCTACGGCAAGGAACTCGGCGACTGGGTACCTCCGGATACTTTCGCAACTGAGTGCGACAGACTTCTGTTCCTATGCATGGAGCCTGAGTGGACCTACATTGCAGCTACAGAGAAGCTCCAGAATCCGAAGGGCGTTGATAACGACATCTTCGACACCGTTTCTGAGTTCGCATTCGTTCCGTTCCCGAGAGACCCGCAGGCTGACGCTTACTACCAGGGCTACGACACATTCGGCTTCCTGGTACCCAAGGGCGCCAAGAACATGGACGGCGCTCTCGAGTTCATCAACCTTTTCAGAGCTTATGATGTTGACCCCGTTATCCAGGCTCAGGTAAAGAACGACCACGTCGCTCCTGAGAAGATCTACTTCGAAAAGGGCAGCAACGCCGGCAAGGAAAAGTGGCAGATTACATGGGGCGAGCAGGAATACGACCTCTGGAGAGAAATGTGCGATCCCGCAAACTTCTCCTTCATCAACGAGGACGCTTACGGCTTCACCTCTGACCTCCAGACCCAGCTCTCAACCGTTGTAATGGACGTTGTTGAAAACGGCGCATCTTGGACTCAGACATCTACTGAGATCTCGCCTATCGTTGATTCTGTAATCTCCGAATATGCACTCAGCTGATAAATTCTGAAAATGAATAATTGCTCCCCCGCAGGATCCTGCGGGGGAGTTTTCTGGTTCAGGTATAAAAAACGGGCGGACCATGATCCACCCGTTTTTTATTCAGAAATTCTCAGACGATTTCGCCGTTTGCTTCGCCGCTGGTTACGATACCCTTATCGGCGTCAATAGTGACCGCCGTGCCGGAGCGTAGTATCTGGGTCGCATTGGAGGCTCCAACAATTACCGGGATATCAAGGGTCTTGCCGACTATTGCAGCGTGGCTGTCATCGCCACGTTCCTCGGTGATGATGCCCTTGGCAGTCTTGAGCAGCGGAAGAATAGCGTTGCTGGTGCGGGGGATAACAAGTATTTCTCCGGAATTGAACTGCTTCTGAGCCTCTTCCTCGTTCTTGCATACGCAGGCGGTGGCAGTGACTGTCCCTGAGGTCACTCCGGCTCCGGTAACAAGAACGTCACCGACTATGTGGACCTTCATCAGATTAGTCGTGCCGGAAACGCCCAGCGGAACGCCGGCGGTGATGACTACCAGGTCGCCATTGTGGAGCAGATCAGCTTCCACTGCCTTCTGAACTGCATGATGGATAAGGTCGTCAGTGGAGGTCATGCGCTCCTCTGCCATCAGCGGTATAACGCCCCAGGAAAGAGCCTGCTGGCGCAGAGTTACCTCGCTGGTGGTGCAGGAGATTATCGGGCACTCCGGACGGTAACGGGACAGCATGCGGGCTGTCGTACCGGTCTTGGTGACGGTGATTATCGCAGTTGCGCCGAGGTCCATCGCAGCCGAAACCGTCGCATGGGAAATAGCGGTGGAAACATTCACGACATCAGGGTTCTCCAGCTTGTAGAAGCGCTTCTTGTAGTCGATCGCCTTTTCAGTAGTTTCAGCGATGAGCGCCATAGTGCGTACTGCCTCTACCGGGTGAAGTCCCGCAGCGGTCTCGCCGGAAAGCATGATGGCGCTGGTTCCGTCGTAGATGGCGTTGGCAACGTCGGTGGTTTCCGCACGGGTCGGGCGGGGGTTCTTTATCATGGACTCCAGCATCTGGGTCGCAGTGATGACCTGCTTGTTGGCGTTGTATCCTTTCTTTATGAGCATTTTCTGGAGCTGGGGTATCTCCTCAAAGGGTATCTCAACGCCCATATCTCCACGGGCTACCATTATACCGTCAGCGACATGCAGGATAGAGTCGATGTTGCGGACGCCCTCGCCGCTCTCTATCTTTGCGATTATGCGGATATCCGGTCTGCCCTCTTCCTCAAGAATCTTGCGGACGCCGAGGATATCGTCTGCGCAGGTGACGAAGCTGGCTGCGATGAAGTCGAAGTTCTCCTGTGCGGCAAAGCGGATATCGCTCTCATCGACCTCGCTGATGTACGGCATTGAAAGCTTTACGCCGGGAACGTTCACGCCTTTGTTGTCAGAGAGCACACCGCCGTTGAGTATGGAGCACACAATGTCGGTGGTGCCATCGCCGTTGTCCTTTATTTCGTTGCAGCGGAGGATTATGTTACCGTCGTCTATGAGAATGCGTGTGCCTGCGGAGATATCGCCGGGAAGTCCCTTGTAGCTTACGGAAGCACGCTCGGCTGTGCCTTCTTCCTCACGGGTGGTCAGGGTGAACACGCCGCCGGTCTTTATCTCGGGCTTCACGCCGCCCCTGAACTTGCGGAGCCTGACCTCCGGGCCCTTGGTGTCAAGCAGGGTAGCTACGGGCTGGCCGGCTTCCTTTGCGATACGTATAACACGGTCATGATCTATCTTGTGGCTCTCATGAGTTCCGTGGGAGAAATTCTGGCGGGCAACGTTCATTCCGCTGTCTATAAGTTCACGCAGGACCTTGTCGTCCTTTGTTGCTGGTCCCAGTGTACATACGATCTTTGTTCTTCTCATAATAGTACGCTCCGATCTTTTATGTGAGTTGATTTCTTGTATCTGACTGCGCTGTTTTCACTACGCTAATCACGTTATATTATAACATTTTTCGGAAAATAAATCAAGGGCTCATTGTAAATTCCCAGAAAAGCAAATGTTAAATCCATGTAAAATCTGCAACAGGTGCTGAAATGCGTGATTTCGTACAAAACAAACATCCCGTTTTTATCTATTTTTCACATTACGCACTTGAATAATTCACCTTGCCCGGGTAAAATATAATCGTAAAGCGGAGATGAAGTAATCGGGACACAGCAACCCGCTTTACACTGAATTTGCTAACCGCACCTTTTCATATAATTACCAACCAAACCAGCATCAGACCCCTGTGAGAAATCACAGGGGTTTGATGTTTCAGGCTGTCGATAAACCCTCATCTTCGTCGTCACTCCACACAGCAACAGGCACAAACACGATGTTTGTGCGGTTGCCCCCAGCCCGACACGATGTCGGGCAATAAAGGGCAACATGCACAAAGCCTGGTCGCTGTGCGGGTTCCTAGAATCTGAGGGCTTCTCAACAGCCTGATTTTCTTCTTTTTCAACAAGCTGCGGCATCAGAATTTACTCAAGAATGATCGTGAACGGACCGTCATTGACCAGGCTTACTCTCATATCAGCACCGAACTCTCCGGTCTGCACATTCGTGACGCTCCGGCGGCAGACCTCCACGAAATATTCATACAGACGCTCCGCCTCGGCGGGCTCCTTTGCCATAAGGAAGTTCGGACGGTGCCCCTTGTGCGTGTCAGCGTACAGCGTGAACTGCGACACTATCAGCAGCGAGCCGTCCACATCCTTCAGCGACAGATTGATCTTGTCGTTCTCGTCTGAGAATATCCGCAGACCTATCATCTTTGCCGCTATGCGGTCGCATTCCGCTTCGGTGTCCTCCTTGCCTATACCGAGAAGCACCATATAGCCCCTCCCTATCCTGCCGACCGTCTTTCCGCCAACGTCAACCTGTGCGCTTTCACAGCGCTGTATAACTGCTTTCATAGAAGTCCTCCAATAAGGTCATCTCTAAAAACCTTGTTTGAGTGAAAATGTGTATAGCACACCGCCTGCTTCGTTAAACCTCCTTGTAAGGCATACAGCCTTACTGCGTCGGTTTGCCTCGCATTCGGCGCACTCTACCCATTTTCCCTTTTCAAACCGGTTTTTAGAGACTCCCGTAAAAAAGTGCACCCTTTGCAGATGCACTTTTATTATAGAGGATATTTCAGGATTTGTCAACCGCCGATCACCGACATGGGGTCTATCCATTTTCCGCCCTGCTTTACGCCAAGGTGAAGATGCGGCTGCTGGACTATCTCAGCCTGGCAGGTGTCAGAGGTCTTGCCTATCACCTGTCCCTCGCTGACCTGCTGGCCGGTCTTTATCTCCAGCTCCTTTGAGAGCCCGCAGTACTCAACGTTGAGCCCGTTGTCCTGCTCTATCATAACGCATATCCCCCACAGCGGGTCGTCCTTTATCTCGGTGACTGTCCCGGCGGACATGGAGCGCACGTCAGTCCCCAGAGGGCAGAGGATATCGCAGCCGTCGTGGGTCTTCCAGACTCCCAGTGTTTCGGATTTCACCAGCTCACCGTTACTGAACGGGTGCGAAACTTCTCCCTCCACCGGCATGATATTGCGGGCTTCGGATTTCACCGGCTTGTTTACCTCTTCGGCTTCCTCGGTGGGGATCGCCGCAGCTTCCGCTTCAGAAGCGGCAGGGGCGGTCTCCTCCTCGTCACGCTTGACCCCGGACTGCTGGACGTCTACCGGTGTGTCGGAGGGCGCACTGAATGTCCAGGTGTTCTGGCTGGGGATGCTTGTCGTGGGAGTGAGCCCGCTCATGGTCCTGTTGTACGCTGCGTAGGAAGCGGCAGCGATCGCCGCTGCCCCGAGTATCGCTGCCGCAGCGAACGCCTTGGTGTTGAACGTTCTCTTGTTCCTGTCTTTTCTCATGACGATATTTCCTTTCTTTTTCAGGTCAGAATATTGTGATCTCGGGAACGCTGGGTCCCTCTTTGGCTCAGATATAGTTTAGCCAGTTCATTTCCATTTATTCCGCCAAAATTCTATATTGTGCCAAAAACCTTACGCTGTTCGGAAATATATCGGAAGTTAGTCCGGACATTTTGTGCTTTATCAACAAAAAAACAAATTTATATAAAAATTTCGATAAACCTCTGTACAATTCCGAAAAAATCATGTATAATTATAACGTATGGGAAAAAACAATGTAAAATCCCGGTGATAAAGAAAGATCACCGCAAAACAGGAGAAATGAAATGAGTGTCTATGACGTATTGAACCTGCTGGGCGGCATTGCGCTGTTCCTGTTCGGAATGCACACGCTGAGCGCTGCCCTCGAGAAACTCGCAGGCGGAAAGCTCGAGCACTGGCTCGAAAAAGCAACATCCAGACCTATCAAGGGCGTAGTACTCGGCGCAGTCATCACCGCTGTGATACAGTCGTCGGCGGCTACCACCGTTATGATAATCGGCTTTGTAAACTCCGGGCTGATGAAGCTCTCGCAGGCTATCGGCGTTATCATGGGTGCGAATATCGGCACCACTGCCACAAGCTGGCTGCTCAGTTTGCAGTCCATCAGCGGCTCCAATGGGTTCAGTATCATAAATCTTCTCAAGCCGACCACCTTTACCCCCGTTCTTGCGGTCATCGGCGTGATACTCATTATGTTCACGAAGTCCGATAAGAAAAAGACCATCGGCATGATACTCGCTGGCTTCGCAGTGCTCATGTTCGGAATGAATTCCATGTCGTCAGCCACCGCAAGTCTTGAACAGAACGAAACGTTCTGCAATATCCTGATGATGTTCTCCAACCCGATCCTCGGCGTTATCGCCGGCGCCGTGCTGACTGCCGTGCTGCAGTCCTCTTCAGCGTCCATCGGTATTCTGCAGTCCATTGCTATCTCCACCGGAAAGGTCACATATTCGATAGCGCTGCCGCTGCTGCTGGGTCAGAACATCGGCTCCTGCGTTACTGCGCTGATATCTTCCATCGGTGCGAACAAGCCTGCCAAGCGTGTCGCAGTGGTGCATCTGTACTTCAATGTTATCGGAACTGTGCTGTTCCTGACGGTATTCTATCTTCTGAATGCGTTCATCAACATGCCGTTTATGGAGGAGTCCCTGAATGCAGTGGGCATCGCAATTATCCACACCGGGTTCAATGTGCTGACTACAGCGCTCTTCCTGCCGTTCACAAAGCAGCTTGAGAAGCTCGCATGCCTTACCGTGCGGGACAAGCCCGGCGAGAAGAAGCAGGAGACTCACATGCTGGACGAGCGTCTGCTGAAAACTCCCTCCGTTGCTATCGAGCAGTGCCGCAACGTCAGCATCAGAATGGCTGAGCTGACCCTTGAGACCCTCCGCACTTCCCTTGAAGTGGTGATGCAGTACGACCAGAAAAAGTGCACCGAGGTCATAGAAAACGAGAACGCCATTGATATCTACGAGGACAAGATAGGTTCCTATATACTGAAAATAAGCTCCAAGGATCTTTCCGAGAACGACAGCAAGATCGTTTCGATGATGCTGCACACCATAGGCGACCTGGAGCGTATCTCCGACCATGCGGTAAACATCATTGAGGCTGCTGAGGAGATGCACGGCAAGAAGATAAAGTTCTCCGACCAGGCTGTCAAGGAACTGAAGGTAATGATAAAGGCCGTGAACGAGATACTAGACATGTCCATCAATTCGTTCATAAATGCGGACGTGAACCTTGCGAAGTGCGTTGAGCCCCTGGAGGACGTAATTGACCAGCTGCGCAGCGAGCTCAAGACCCGTCACATCGACCGCCTGCGCTCCGGCAAGTGCACGATAGAGCTCGGCTTTATCCTGCAGGATCTGCTGACGAACTTCGAGCGTGTATCTGACCATTGTTCCAACATTGCCGTATATCTCATTCAGATAAGCGATAACAGCATGGACACCCACGAATACATGAACGAACTGAAAAAGCTCGACCGCTCAGAGTTCATGGACGAGTTCAACGATTACTCGAAGAAGTATATTCTTCCGGACTAATAAAGCAGACTGACCGCACTGTTTCACACAGTGCGGCTTTTCGTCGTTTAACGGACAAAAATGTACTTTTGGATATTGAAAAAACAGGAAAGTAGTGATATAATTTATTTGTGATTAATATAACAATCTGAAATGACATGGCGGAACGCCGTGTACAACTAAGACAGGAGAATGCTGATGAGTACGCAAAAGAAAAAGCAGACGCCGATAGAAAAGCTGGCTGCGCTTATCGTTGACAAGCGTAAGGCTTTTTATCTGTTCTACATCATTGCCGGGATCTTCTGCGCCATTGCCACCGGGTGGACGCAGGTAAACAACGATATCACGAGCTACCTCCCGGACAGCTCAGAGACTCGTGTCGGGCTTGACCTGATGAACGACCAGTTCATCACTTACGGATCCGGCAGCATAATGCTCGAGAACATCACCTTTGAAAAAGCGGAGCAGATCGCCGCCGAGCTCGAGGAGATAGACGGCGTCACCACCGTGACCGTTGAGAACGATGAGGACAGCTACAAGAACGGCTCCGCCCTGCTGTCCGTTACCTTTGACGGCGAGGAGGACGACCAGATCTCCAAGGACGCCATGATAAAGATAAAGGAAAAGCTGGAGCCCTATGACGAGTACATAAACAGCGCCGTCGGCAACAGCTCCTCCGAAACCATCGCAGCGGAGATGCAGGTCGTTATCGTTATCGTGCTTGTTATCATCATCGCCGTTCTGTTCTTCACATCGCATACATACATGGAGATACCGGTGCTGCTTGCAACTTTCGGTATGGCGGCGCTGCTCAACATGGGCACGAACTTCCTGTTCGGCGAGATCTCCTTCGTTTCCAATTCCATCGCAGTCGTGCTTCAGCTTGCGCTCGCCATCGACTACGCCATTATCCTCTGCAACCGCTACACCGAGGAACGTACCACCATGGACGCCCGGGACGCCGTAGTCACTGCACTCAGCAAGGCTATCCCGGAGATATCCTCAAGTTGCCTTACCACGCTTTCCGGTATGGTCGCCATGATGCTCATGCAGTTCAAGCTCGGTCTTGACCTTGGTATGGTGCTCTGCAAGGCTATTTTCTTCAGTATCTTTGTAGTGTTCACCCTAATGCCGGGACTGCTGATGTCCTTCTCCCCGCTCATCGACAAGACTCACCACCGCAACTTCGTTCCGAACATCACCGCTGTGGGCAAGTTTGATGTAAAGACCCGCTTCGTGGTTCCGCCCATGTTCGCAGTGCTGCTGGTGGCAGGCTTTATCCTCTCCAACCAGACCAACTACGTTTACGGCTATTCCACACTTTCCACTTACACCAAGAACGCCACCCAGATAGCCGAGGAGAAGATCGACGGGCAGTTCGGCTCAAATAACCTGGTGGTAGTAATGGTCCCCGCCGGGAACTATGAAAAGGAGCACCAGCTTCTGGAACGCATGGAGCAGATGCCGCAGGTGGACTCCACCATGGGTCTTGCCAATATCGAAGCAATGGACGGGTACGTGCTGACAGATTCCCTCACCCCCAGGCAGTTCGCAGAGCTTACTGATATGGATATCGAAGTAGTTCAGCTCGCCTATGCCGCATATGCCGCCGACCAGGAGGACTATGGTCAGATAGTCGGCTCCATAACAAGCTCCACGGTAAGTAACTATTCCGTTCCGCTCATCGACATGTTCACCTTTATCTATGACGAAAAAGAGGCCGGCTATGTGAACCTCGACGACGACCTCAACGAAACCATAGACGACCTGCATGACCAGCTCGACGACGCAAAGAAGCAGCTCGGCACCGATGAATACAGCCGCATGCTGCTTTACACCAACGTCCCCGAAGAGGGCCCCGAAACTTTCGAGTTCCTGGACGAGCTCCACAAGGTGGTCCAGGAGTACTACCCCGAGGGGTCCTACGTAGTCGGCGACTCGACCTCCGATTACGACCTTTCCAACGTATTCTCCACGGATAACCTGATGGTCAGCATTCTGTCCTTCCTGTTCGTCCTGGTGATACTGGTGTTTACGTTCAATTCCGCAGGCCTGCCGGTGCTGCTGCTTGCGATAATCCAGGGCTCGGTATGGATAAACTTCTCCGTGCCGGTCCTCACCGATACGAACATATTCTTCCTGAGCTACCTTATCGTAAGCTCCATTCAGATGGGTGCGAACATCGACTATGCTATCGTTATCTCCAGCCGTTACACCGACCTGAAAAAGTCCATGTCCATCAAGGACGCAATGGTCGAAACGCTGAACCAGGCGTTCCCCACCATCATCACCTCCGGTGCGATACTTGCGATTGCGGGTCTGCTGATCGGATTCCTGTCCTCTGATGTTGCCATCTCCTCGGTAGGTATCTGCCTCGGACGTGGTACGCTGATCTCGATATTCCTGGTAATGTTCGTTCTGCCGCAGATACTGCTGCTGGGCGACTCCATCATCGAAAAGACCTCCTTCACACTCAAGCGCAGGGAGCTTATCCAGAGGCGCTCCGGCTATATGCGTGTGAACGGCAGGGTGCGTGGCTATGTATGCGGTATCGTTGACGCCAACATCTCCGGTATGATCCACGGCGAGATAAGCGCCCAGCTGGACTCTGACGCCGCCGAGGTCATGAAGGAAAAGGTGGACCGCCAGATAATCAACCACATAGATGTTGACGGCAAGAAGATAGCGGACATCGACAGCGCCTCCGGCGGAAAGCAGGACGGCGCAGCGGACCCCACCGCCCATACGGACACGGCGGAGGACGTAGATGACATCATGGACGAAACGGAGGAATAATCAATGAAAATCATGAAAAAGATCATCTCCGTTTTTGCAGCACTGACCCTTGCGGTGACAGTTCCTGCGCAGGTTTTTGCGGTAGGGACTTCCCGGGGTGAGTCAGAAAATCAGCTTGTAATAAATGACACGGAGAGTTTCAGGGAATTCGTCAGGGCGTGCAGCCTTGACAGCTACAGCAGCGGACTTTACGTGACCCTCAGCACGGATATAGACCTTTCCGGGGAGTTTACCCCGATACCGGTGTTCGGCGGCGTTTTTGACGGCGCAGGGCACACGATATCCGGCGTGGAGATCACGGCGGACGGCTCCAGCGTGGGACTTTTCAGGTACGTCCAGCGGGGCGCACTGGTTAAGGACCTGACGGTAAAGGGCACCCTTACCCCCTCGGGCAGCGGTGAGAATGTCGGCGGTATCGCCGGAAGCAACTCCGGCAACATCACCGGGTGCAGCTTTGAGGGCACGATAAAGGGCAACACGAATGTCGGCGGCATAGCCGGCGTGAACGAGAAGAGCGGACTTATCGCAAACAGCAGCGTTTCCGGTGCGATAACCGGCTCTCACAGCACCGGCGGAGTTTCCGGCATCAACTCCGGCACGATACTCAACTGCACCAGCAGAATGAGCGTCAACACCACCGCAAGCAACGCCAAGCTGTCTATACAGGACATCGACTGGGACAGCATAATGTCCTCGGAGGAGCCCTCCACCATGACGGACGCAGGCGGCATTGCGGGATATTCTGACGGCATAATCCAGGGCTGCGAGAATTACGGGACTGTCGGCTATCAGCACATCGGCTATAATGTCGGCGGCATAATCGGCAGACAGTGCGGCTATGTCAGCGCCTGCGTGAACCACGGCGAGATATTCGGCAGGAAGGACGTCGGCGGTATCGTTGGTCAGATGGAGCCCTACCAGAGCATAGATTTCGACAAGGACACCGTGCAGAAGCTTCTTGACGAGCTTGACGTGCTGGGCGGACTTGTGGACGGTCTCATAGACGACGCCAAGGGCGCCGGTGACGCCATCAACGACAAGGTACAGGGTCTGACCTGGCAGATGGACAATCTGCGCAGGTCCGCAGACGATATCTCCGACCGCACCGAGGAGCTCTACAACGGCTGGACGGATGGCATAAATGAGATATCCGCCCGGGTGGACGAGGCGCTTGACGGCGTGGGTCCCGCCCTGGACGGCTTCCGGGACGGTCTTGACCTGCTCAGCCAGTTCAGCAGCTCGCTCGAAGAGGTGTTCGACCAGATAAATGCCTCCGGCGACGATATGAAGAACGCCGTTGACGAGGGCAAGGAGGGTCTTGACATCGTTGACGGAGCCATCACGCAGATCTCCGCAGCGCTGGACGACATCGCCGCAGCCGCTGACAAGATAGCGGACGGAATGGGCGATACAGACCGTGTGCAGTCCGCTGTAAAGGACATCATCAAGTCACTGAACAGCATAAATGGCGAGGTCAAGAACATCTCCAACGCATTCATCAAGATAGGCGACGCCTGCGACAAGCTGGAGCAGTGGCTCACCGGCAGGGACTTCAAGGATCTTGCCAACGGCCTGACAGACCTTGGCGAGAGCATGCAGGACATCACAAAGGCGCTCAGCAAGATGAGCAGCGCCCTGCAGAAGATCGCCGGCGCAGTGGACGCTGACGAGCTCCAGAAAGGCCTTGACGAGTATGCGAGCGCTTCCGATGAGCTCGCAAAGGCAGCGGTACACGCCGCAGCAGCACTGAAAGAGGCTTCTTCGTCAGTGCCGGACAACGACAAGATAAAGAAGGAGCTCAGCGCAGCCGCTGACAATATCCAGGCGGCAGGCGAGCACATCTCCGCCGCAGCCGACCACATCAACAAGGCGGTTGACGCAGACGAGCTCAGCAAGGGCCTGAAAGAGATGGAGAGCGCCGCTGAGGAGCTCAGCAAAGCTCTTGACGAGGCCAACAAGGCGATAGAGGACATCACTGACGCCCTCAAGAACATCACCAGCTCATCAGTGCCGGAGGACGTGTACGATGATATCTCCGAGCAGCTCAAGAAGATAAACGACGCAATACAGAGCATGTCGGACTCCGCTGACGCCATCAACAAGGCGATGGACGAGATAACTTCGCAGATAGACTCCGGGCTCATCAAGGACAGCATTCAGTCCATATCTGACGCCGCTGAGAAGCTCTCGGACGCTGCGGATACGATATCCTCCGCTACCGGCAGCTTTGACGCCGCAGCAGACAGCCTGAACTCGGCTATAGACAAGCTCCAGGGCACTTCCGAGTCTGCTTCTGACGCTTCGGTATATCTTGAGCAGGCGTGCGACAGGTTTGCAGACGCCTTCGACCAGCTCTCCAAAACGGTAAAGACCCTCGGCGACAAGCCCGCTGTGGAATTCCCGGCGGCGGACGATGATTTCACCGCAGCCATCGACAGCTTCTCGAATGACTTCGCCGGCATAACCAGTGCGATCTCATCAATAAGCAGTACTGCGGAGGCTCAGGGGGACGTTCTCCTTGACGACTTCCAGAAGATAAGCAACGAGTTTTCAAAGATAACCGATATCCTCCAGGAGCTCAAGGACAAGACCCTCAACAAGGACGAAAAGGACGGCATAACCACAGACGTTTCCGAGGACGACTCCACCAGCAGACAGGGCAAGGCGTACTCCTGCACGAATACGGGCGGGGTACAGGGCGACCTGAATGTCGGCGGCATAACCGGCTCCATGGCGATAGATTTCGACTTTGACCCGGAGGACGACATAGCTTCCGATGGCGAGCGTTCATACAGCTTCTCCTATAAGGTGCGTGACGTTATAGACAGCTGCACCAACACCGGCGAGATAACCGCAAAGAAGAACTACTGCGGCGGTATCGTTGGCAAGCAGGACATGGGCGCTGTGCGCAGTTCGCTGGAGAACGGTAAGGTAACAAGCACCTCTGGCAGCTACGCAGGCGGCATTGCGGGATATTCGGTTTCTGCGATAAGGAACTGTATCGCAAAGGTGACTATCTCTGCACAGAGCTACGCCGGCGGAATTGCCGGGCAGGGCGTGATACTCACTGATAACTCGGCTATCCTTGACCTGTACGACTGCACCGAGCGGTCCGGCTCCATCGCAGGCTATGTGGACTTCTCAGACGACAACGCCGAGGTGCTCCGCAACAGCTTCGTTGACCGTGGCGTTGCGGGCATAGACGGCATAAGCTACGCAGGAAAGGCAGCTCCTGTGGACTTCGAGCAGTTCCGCAAGGCTGCCGGAAGTGCGGCGGTGATAGACGTCACATTCGTAGTAGACGGAGAAACGATCAGCACTGTTGCCGTGGATTACGGCAAGGGTCTGAAGGACAGCGACTTCCCCGAGATACCCGCAAAGGACGGCTGCTTCGCAGAGTGGAGCGACTTCGACAGCAAGTGCATCACGTTCCCGGTAACGGTGGAGGCAATATATACGCCGTACGTTACCGTGATAGAGAGCCCGGAGAAGTCCGAGAACGGCTTTGGGCTGGTGCTTGCGGACGGTCTGTTCGGCGATGATGGAAGCATCACAGTCAGGACTGAGAGCAGCAGCGTGTTCGCTCCTGACAACAACAGCGAGCTCCGTCTGGTGACGGTGGACTGCGCTATAAGCGATGGCGAGGTCACAGCACTGCGTTTCCTCAAGCCTGAGGGACGTGGCAATCTGAATATCATGCAGTTCGTGAATGGTGCCTGGAAGGATGTCCAGTTCACCGAGAACGGGCATTACCTCATAGTGAACGCCCCCGTTCTGGAGAACGGCACCGCATATTACTGCGTGCAGCTCCGTAAGCTTGATTTCATACCGATAATAATAATCGGCGGCTGCGTGCTGATAGCCCTTATCAACATTATCCTCTGGACTATACTGATAAAGCATAAGCGTGCGGCGAAGAAAGCTGCTAAGTCAGAAAGCGCCGATAACAAGGCGACAGACCAGAAGCAGGAAGCCCCGTTAGAAAACAAATAAACTGAACCCCCGGTCAGATTGAACTGTCCGGGGGTTCATAAATCAATGGTCACTTTATCTTCTTGCCGTCGCTGAATGCGTTCCCGACTACTTCGCCGATGACACGGTAGGTGTTGTTCACTGGGTCAAAGATGATGGGACGGAACTTGTCAGGGTCGATGGCGCCGTTGGTCAGCACGCTCTCGTCTGCGCTGACGTTCACTATCTCGCCGACCATTATCATGCTTTCCTGGTCGTAGCTTACCAGCCTGCACTCAATGGTCATGGGGAGCTCGGTTATAACCGGTGCGTCCACGTGCTCTGCCTTTTCGGTGTGCAGTCCTGCTTTGGCGAGCTTGTCCGGTTCCTTGTTGGCGGATACTATGCCAACATAGTCGCACTCTGTGACATGTGCTGCGTCAGCCATGCTGACGGTGAACGCCCTTCTTGCGAGAATGTTCTTCACGGTCTTGTGACCTGCGCTAAGGCACATGGAGATCTGCGTGCTGTCGCTGATACCTCCCCATGCGGCGTTCATTGCGTCAGGTCTGCCGTTCTCGTCGTAGCTTGCGATGATGAACACCGGCTGCGGATAAGTCCAGGGCTTTGCTCCGAAATTCTTTCTCATAAGATTACCTCCTGTTATTTCTGCGGACAATATGCCGCTTTGTTGTGATTTCTGCCGGATTTTCCGACAACTATATTATATACCCTGGAGTGCGGTCCAAGTCAATACATGTGAGAGAAATTTCACGTCTTTTTTCACATTTCCGGAGGGGAATGGTGATGTCGGTTGCGTTCTTTCTGAATATCTGCTACAATAAACTGAACATTATAACAAGGTATAATATCACAAAAATGAGGAGCTCCATATGAAGAATAAAACAAGAGTTAAACAGCTCACCGTCAGCGCAGTTATGATAGCGCTTTCCACCGTGCTGAGCCTGGTCACGATTTTCAAAATGCCCCTGGGCGGGTCAGTGACTATATTCAACATGCTCCCGGTATGCATGATATCAATTATGTACGGGTGCGGGTGGGGAGCGCTGTGTGCGGCGGTGTATTCGGCGATGCAGCTTGTGCTCGGGGTCGGGGATATCTCCGGGTCGGGGCTCAGCCCGGTTGCTTTTGCGGGAAGTATCGTCCTGGACTATCTTCTTGCGTTCATTGTGCTGGGACTTGCGGGAGCGTTCCGCAAGAAGGGCGTCTGGGGCTGCGTTGCTGGAATAACGCTTGCGGTCTGCCTGAGAATGGTCTGCCATGTGCTGAGCGGCGTCCTGATATTTGCAATATGGGCGCCGGACGGGTGGCAGCCGCTTCCGTACTCCCTTGCCTATAACGGGCTGTATATGGCTCCGGAGCTTGTGCTCACGGTGCTTGGCGCAGTTTTTCTGCTGAAAGAGCCCCACGCCGCAAGGCTGTTCCGGTTGGAAAGTCCCGCTGAATAATAACGCCGTATCTGTGCAGAATATCCCCGAAGGGGGAATGAATATGCCGATAAAAGCAGTCGAACTGCGGAGATACTACCAGGTGGGAGGTTCCACGGTGAAAGCCCTTGACGGAGTGAGCCTGGACATTGCAGACGGGGAATACGTGACGATATGCGGGGCGAGCGGCAGCGGGAAGTCCACGCTGATGAACATACTGGGCTGCCTTGACTCGCCGACCTCGGGGAGCTATTACCTTGACGGCAATGAGGTGCCGAGCCTTGACGACGGGAGCCTCAGCCGGATACGTGGGAGCCGTATAGGGTTCGTGTTCCAGAGCTTCAACCTGATACCGACCCTGACCGCCCGGGAGAACGTGGAGCTTCCGCTGATGTACCGTGGGGTGCCGCATAAACAGCGCCGTGAAGCTGCAATAGAGGCCCTGGAGCAGGTAGGACTTCTGGAGCGTGCCGACCACCGCCCGAGCGAGATGAGCGGGGGTCAGCAGCAGCGTACGGCGATAGCGAGGGCGATAGCCGCACGTCCGTCCATAATCCTTGCGGACGAGCCCTGCGGGAACCTGGACAGCCGTTCGGGGAGGGTGATATGCGAGATACTGGAGGCACTGCACCTCTGCGGAAAGACTATAGTAATGATCACCCATGATGAGAATGCCGCCAGACACGCCGAGCGGCTCATCAGGATAGCGGACGGCAGAATAGCAGGCACATGACAGGACCTGCGCAGAATATTCGTTTTTCGCCGCTCTTTGCCTTTCAAAATGCAGTTCGATAACAGTAACGGACATCAAGGCGTTCGTCCACTATACCGCACGTGACTTTATAAGGCTGCAGCTTACTCAGCGTTTTTGTAGCTGCACCTGAATTCAGTGAATTCAGCGGTCCCGCCCACAGCGAAAAGTCCGGTCATGACTCCCGTGAAGCCCTCTGCGACTTCGCTGGAGAGGTACTTTGTGCTGCCGTAGCCAAGCTGGAGCTCCCTGCCGTCCTGTACAACGAAGAAGCTGTACCCGAAGCAGTCCGCACGGATAATCAGCCTTGCGGAGTCCCCGGTGATGGGAACGGAATTCTGGCGGTGCTTTATTCCGCCTATATTCAGCATGAGAACTGCGTTACAGCCGCTGTCGTTCTGCTCAAGGAAGATATCGTAGTGCTCATTCTCGGTGATTAGCACGGTCAGACCACCACGGCCGCCGCTTACTTTCACGTCAGCCTGCATGTCCATGTGGAATTCACGCTGGCGCATTGCAACGAACGTGGGGGAGTCCACATCATCGAGGGTGATGTCTGTGCCGTGGAGCACTGCCTTGTCGTCGGAAAGCTCATAGTTTTCCATGTGCGGGTGGCGCATGAAGCTCCACTCAACGTCCCAGCGGGTGTTCGCAAAGGTGAATTCCCGCTGCGGCTGCTGCACGAAATCTCCCTTTATTTCATAGAACTCGTCAGTGGTGCCGTCCTTTCCGCAGGTGAACCAGCCGTCCTCGCCGAACTGCACAGGGGTCAGGAAAACCTCTCTGCCGAGGTGGTGGTACGGGCGCCAGATATGCTGCTGACGGAAGCCAAGGGACAGCACATGCCAGTCCCCGTACTTATCCTGAATAAGATCGCCGTGACCTATACCCTGAATGATGAACGGAGCCTTGTTGCGGTTTGTCAGCACAGGGTTGTGCGGGTTGCCCTCAAAGGGACCCCACACGGAATCTGCCCGGGCGCAGGTGATCATGTGACCGTACTCCGTGCCGCCCTCGGCAGCCATGAGGTAGTAGGTGCCGTTGATCTTGTAGAGGTGGGGGCTCTCAAGGTAACGTCCGCCGGAGCCCTGCCAGATACAGCGGCTTGGGGAGAGCTTCTTTCCGGTGGAGATGTCGATCTCGCACTGTACCACGCCGCCTACGCCGTTATCATCAGCGCCGTTGCTCATGAAATAAACGTGACCGTTCTCCTCGAACAGAGAGGGGTCGATACCGCCCTGGTCAACATAGATGGGCTCTGACCACTCACCGTGGATATCGTCAGTCCAGACGTAGAAGTTCTGGTGGGTGGTGTCGTTTGTGGTGACCATGTAAAATCTTCCGTTTATGCAGCGTATAGTCGGCGCAAACACGCCGCCGGAACTGTTTATCTTATCCAGCATTACCTGGCTCTTTCTGGTGAGCACATGGCCTGTCTGCTTCCAGTTCACAAGGTCGTCGCTCTCGAAAAGCGGAACGCCGGGGAAGTACTGGAACGAGCTGCATACAAGGTAGTATTTTCCGTTGCTCTCGCAGACGCTCGGGTCGGGGTAGAAGCCGGATACGACAGGGTTCTGATATTTCATGTTCATGGTTCCTTTCTGATGTGATTATCATTTATTATTGTATCACAAAATTTCCTCCGCTGCAACCTGCTTCCGGACAAAAATTAGCACAAAACGGACATGTGCCCGGGGAAATATATAAAAGGGCTGTGTCGGTATAACAGCCCTCTGTTATATTATGCCATGAATTTTCAGCTTCTCTGGTAAGCCGGGACGTTGCTGCGGGACTTGAACTTCAGCCTGAGATGGTCAGCGATGAGCGCAATGAACTCGGAGTTGGTAGGCTTGCCACGGCTGGTGTGGACGGTGTAAGAGAAGATCCTGGTCAGGACGTCTATGTCGCCACGGTCCCAGGCGATCTCGATAGCGTGACGGATAGCACGCTCGACCCTGGAGCTGGTGGTCTGGTAGCGCTTCGCAACAGTCGGATAAAGCAGCTTGGTGACGCAGTTTATCATCTCATCGTTGTTCACTGAGAGCATTATAGCTGTACGGAGATAGTGGTAGCCCTTTATGTGCGCCGGAATTCCTACTTGATGGATTATCTCGGTGACTGCACATTCAAGATCGGTTTCGTCCGGGACTGCTTCAGGCTCCTCGCCTGCTGAACACAGACGCTCCACACGGCTGACCAGGTACTGCGGATCCACCGGCTTCACCATTACCCCTGCGGCGCCTGCGTTGATGGCGTCACGCTCCAGGCGTGGGTCGTCAGTCCCGGATACTATAATAACGTTCGGACAGTACTTCTTCTCCGTCTTAAGCCTGCGAATGACCTCCACGGCGTCACAGTATGGCATTTTGGCTTCCAGTACCGCAACGTCCGGCGCTTCTGACTTTATGGAGCTCAGGACCGCATTTCCGTCACAGTGCCGTGTGATTGCGTACATTCCCGCTCCTTTCAGGGCGCCTGCCCATGCCATTCCGCAGTCTGCGGTGTCGTTTCCGATAAGTACCTTGATCCTGTTTGTCATAATTTACCTCCATGTTGTTATTCCTTTTGCGCCCGGATATTTTCCCCTTCGGCGTCTTGTGCGGAATGTCTGTTTTTTTCTGCTATTTAATAATACCATATTCTGGATAAAATTTCAATAGTTTTATGGAAAATATTTGAAAAATGATTTCCCGCCAGAATATCCTAACAACCTCCCTCAAATGCGATAACAATACAGTTTCCAGACATTACCAGCCAATCAAAGCCGATGCAGCTTATATAATTCTTAACACTTTCTTAACGCCCCGGAGGCTGGAAATCACAAAAAGATCCCCCTGGAAAATCAGGGGGACGAGGATTTATGTATGCTGCTGCATTCGCCGGCGGGAGATCTCGGCGTATTTCTCCTTTGTTGCCTGACCTCCCCGCAGGTGACGTTCCTGCTTGTTTCTGTCCAGGACTGTCTTGACCTCATCGTGGAGCTGCTTGTTCACCTGCTCCAGACGTGCCGTGATGTCCTGATGGACTGTGCTTTTGCTTATCCCGAAATGCTTTGCCGCTGAGCGTACTGTCGCATTGTTTTCTACTATATAATGTCCGAGTGTGACACATCTTTCCTGATCAATTTCCCCATTTGTATCTTTCTTCAATTAAATCGCACCCCCGTCGTATGATGTGGTTTTCACGCTCCTCATATCCGCAGCGTGTCTGCGGACGTCTCTTTTTCACATCTTATGAGGAAGTTCGGGGATATATTACTGATATTCCGCTTCGGACAGCCATTTGCGGGCATTTGCGAAAAAAACTAAGAAAAATTTGCAAAACCCCTTGACATATTCAAAAAAATATGCTAAAATCATACCAAGCTGATAGGTGATGTTGGTATTGACGGAAAAGCCACACCGCCGCAGGATAATTCGAATGAATGAAAAGGAGAACTACTATGAGAGTTTATCAGACCATTACAGACACCATCGGACATACCCCCCTTCTTGAAGTGACCAAGATCGAAGCAGAGGAGCAGGCAGTCGCAAAGATCTTTGCTAAGCTGGAGCTTTTTAACCCGGCAGGCAGCGTTAAGGACAGAGTAGCAGCAGCTATGATCAACGACGCTGAGAAGAGAGGCGTTCTGAAGCCCGACAGCGTTATCATCGAGCCGACCAGCGGCAACACCGGTATCGGACTTGCTTCCGTTGCAGCAGCAAGAAACTACCGTATAATCATCGTGATGCCCGAAACCATGAGCATCGAGCGCCGCAATCTGATGAAGGCATACGGCGCAGAGCTGGTGCTGACTGACGGTGCAAAGGGAATGAAGGGTGCGATCGCAAAGGCGGAGGAGCTTGCAAAGGAGATCCCCGGCGGCTTCATTCCGTCCCAGTTTACCAACCCTGCTTACCCGGCTGTTCACGAAGCTGCCACCGGTCCCGAGATCTGGGAGGATACTGACGGCAAGGTGGACATCTTCGTTGCAGGCGTAGGAACCGGCGGAACCGTCAGCGGCGTTGGCAGATATCTCAAGAGCAAGAACCCGAACGTCAAGGTAGTGGCTGTTGAGCCCAAGACCTCTCCGGTTCTTTCCGAGGGCAAGGCAGGTCCCCACAAGATCCAGGGTATCGGCGCAGGCTTCGTTCCGGAGACCCTCGACACCAAGATCTACGACGAGATCATTCCGGTTGACAACGATGACGCTTTCGCTACCGGCAGACGTATCGCACGCACCCAGGGCGTTCTGGTGGGAATTTCCTCCGGCGCTGCTATGTGGGCTGCTATCCAGCTCGCTAAGCGTCCTGAGAACAAGGGCAAGAATATCGTTGTTCTTCTCCCCGATACCGGTGAGAGATACCTGTCCACTGCAATGTTCGCAGAATAATAGGCAAATTTCGTAATAAAGGTGTCTGCTTCGCAGATGACTAATAATGGGCTGCAATAAATTTGCAGCCCATTTTGTTTTGTTTTTATATAGTATTGTTGTGTGGTACCTGATAGTTCGTGTGAAAACATACTCAATTAGGTGCTCCTACAGCTGTATGCCCGCCGGGGCACCCGGCAAAATTGTAGAAAAACCAGGGTACCTGATAGTTCGTGTGAAAACGCTCTCAATCAGGTGCACCTACAGCCGTATTGGCCGTCGGGGCACCCGACACCAAAAACCCCCGGGGGTGACCGGGGGCTTTTGGAATTGGAGGATCATATATTTTATCATGAATAATATGGAGTTGTTCTTTGTTCTGTATATATTGTAGCACTGACGGTAGGAAAAATCAATATATATGACAACATTGTAACCGGATTTTCAGGCATTGTCATATTTCAGTAACTTTTACGGGAGTTTTGTAACCGTTTTGTAACCTTTTGTTGTTTAGCCGTAAACACAATGAAATAAAAGTGAAAATTTCAAAAAAAGACTGTTCAAATGCCGGGTTTTGTGATATACTGTTATAGTATATAATGCAAATACTATGTGTAGAAAAGGGAGATATGACATGATATATCTTGACAGCGCAGCCACCACAAAGCCGTGCGAAGAGGCTGTGGAGGCGATCGCTAACTCCATGCGTGACAGTTTCGGGAACGCAAGCTCGCTCCATGGCATGGGGATCCGCTCTGAAAAAATAATAGCAGCCGCAAAAAAGACGCTCCTTTCCAAGCTGGGGGAGGGCGACATAATATTTACCTCCGGCGCTACGGAGAGCAGCAACACCGCTCTCAACAGCGTTGCAGAGCTCTACCGCAGGACCGGCAGCAGGATAGTCACCACGGCTATCGAGCATCCTTCAGTTGCAAACGTAATGAACCGCCTGGAGGAACACGGATTTGAGGTCGTGAGGCTGGCGCCTAAAGACCACCCGGACTTTGTGCAGGCGCTCGCTGACGCAGTGGACGAGCACACCATGCTGATCAGCTGCATGGCGGTAAACAACGAAACCGGCTTCGCCGTTGACGTGAAGCGGCTCTACAGGCTCGTGAAAAAGAAAAATCCCAGGACCATCGTACATATCGATGCTGTTCAGGGGTTCCTGAAAGTTCCGCTGGAGGGTGACCTTATCAGCATTTCCGGACATAAGATACACGCCAGCAAGGGCATCGGCGCTCTCTACATAAAAAAAGGAATACGCCTTGCACCGCTGCTGCTCGGCGGAGGTCAGCAGAAAAATCTCCGCAGCGGTACCGAGCCGGTGGAGCTCATAGCCGGACTGGACGCCGCAGTCAAGGCGTATCACGGCACTGAGGAGCACTTCTCGGCGCTGAAGGATCACCTGCTGGAACGGCTCGCCGGGCTGGAGGGCATTACCGTGAACTCCGGCAGCGACTGCCTGCCGAATATCGTCAATTTCAGCGTGGAGGGCGTCCGCTCAGAAATTATGCTGCATTCGCTGGAGGAACGTGAGATATACGTTTCCAGCGGCTCGGCGTGCTCCAGGGGCAAGACCAGCGGAGTGCTGGCGGCGTTCGGCGTTCCGGACAAACTTGCAGACAGCGCAGTCAGGGTCAGCATGTGCGCTGACACCACGGAAGCGGACATGGACGCTCTTGCAGACGGAATAAGCGCAGGAATTCAGCGCTTCCGCAGAAAGTAAGGATAAAGGAAACGGATATGAAAGAAATTATTCTCGTAAAATACGGAGAGATTGCCCTCAAGGGTCTGAACAAGTCTACCTTTGAGGACATGCTCCAGAAAAATATAAAGCGCCGTCTGAAGAAGCTCGGAACGTTCGAGTTCTACCGCAGACAGTCCACTATTTACATCACCCCTCCCGAGGGCGTGGATATGGACGAGGTGATCTCACGGCTCCAGAAGATATTCGGCATCAGTGCGATACAGCGCTGCGCCGTGTTCCCCAAGGACTTCAGCGTTATCGCTGAGCACGCCGGGGAGTATCTGCGGGAAGCCCTCGAGGGTGCAAAGACTTTCAAGGTGGAGTCCAAGCGCAGCGACAAGGCTTTCCCGATGAAAACGCCGGAGATCCAGGAGGAGCTGGGCGCTGTTATTCTGGAGGCGTTCCCGCATCTCGGCGTTGACGTCCACGACCCGGAGGTCAAGGTAAGGCTCGAGATACGTGACAACGGCGCATATCTCAGCGCCCTCAGACTTCCCGGCGCCGGCGGAATGCCCGTGGGAAGCTCCGGCAAGAGCCTGCTGATGCTTTCCGGCGGTATCGACAGCCCGGTGGCAGGCTACATGATGGCAAAGCGTGGTCTTATCGTGGACTGTATTCACTACGTGAGCCCGCCCTATACCTCCGAACGTGCACGCATGAAGGTCGAGGCGCTCTGCGAGAAGCTCACCGACTGGTGCGGCGACATCATCTTCTATTGCGTTCCTTTCACGGAGCTGCAGGAAGCGCTGCGGGACAACTGCCCCGAGGAGCTCTTCACGGTGCTCATGCGCAGACTTATGGTGAAGATCGCCAACCGTGTCTGCGCCGCTAATGACTACGGTGCTATAATCACCGGCGAGAGTGTTGCGCAGGTAGCGAGCCAGACCCTCCCGGCGATATTCTGCACGAATGCGGCGGCGGAGTATCCGGTGTTCCGTCCGGTCATCGGTATGGACAAGCGGGAGATAGTGGACATTTCAAGGCACATCGACACTTTCGATATCTCCACCCTGCCGTATGAGGATTGCTGCACGGTGTTCTCACCGAAGCACCCCAAGACCCGCCCCTCGCTGGAGGAGATACTGAAAGCGGAAGCGTCCTTCGACTTTGAGCCGCTGATAGAAAAGGCGGTCGCAGAAACTGAGGTGAAAAGGTTCAGGTACGGTCAGCGCACCGTTGACCTGGATATGTGATATGACGGTTGACGAATGTTATCACGAAACAGGCAGACTGGCAGCGAAGCTGGTCGCTGAGTGCTCCGCACGGGGGCTGAAGATCTCCACGGCGGAGAGCTGCACCGGTGGAATGGTTTCCGGCGCTGTGACGTCGGTTTCCGGGAGCTCGGCGGTGATAGAGCTGGGCATAT
Organism: uncultured Oscillospiraceae bacterium; assembly: GCA_934454435.1. GTDB lineage: Bacteria > Bacillota > Clostridia > Oscillospirales > Ruminococcaceae > CAG-115. The sequence continues at coordinate 41,654 of CAKSGA010000002.1, forward strand.
GCTCCTACTCGAACCGCATAAAGCATGAGGTGCTGGGCGTCAGCAATGCGATACTCGACAGGTTCACGGAGTACAGCGTTCAGTGCGCCGAAGCGATGGCGGAGGGAGTCCGCAGGCTCGCCGGGGCGGACTTCGCAGTGTCTACCACCGGCGTGGCGGGTCCCACCGGGGGCAGCGAAGAGCACCCGGTCGGGGAAGTTTGCATAGCAGTGAGCGGCAAGGACGGCTGCCAGGGGGAGCGCTTCGTGTTCCCCGGGGACAGGGAGCAGGTCCGGGCGCAGGCGGCGCTCAAAGCGCTGGAGCTGCTTTCAGATAAGGTGAGCTCCTGAAACAGATCTGCGGCATGCAGTCTGATCTCGGGTGATCATTAGAACAAAGGCTTAGGGGGAATATTATGGCAAACTATACAGATAAGCCAAAGAAGAAAAACACATCTGCTTCAAGAGATATAGCGGTGGACAAGCTGGATTTCTATTCCGAGCCGCACACCCGCAAGAAGCAGGACAAGATAAAGGGCAGACCGAAGTCGGGCTGGCAGAGGTTCTGCATTGCGGCGTTCCCGCAGGCGGACGATCAGCCGGGGGAGAAAGTGCGCAAGGTCGTGCTCATTGCTGCGATCGTCGTGTTCGTGATAACGCTGGGAGTGCTTGCATGGCAGCTCATCGGAATGGGCAAAGACCGCAACACCAACTCCAACATCGCCAATATCGGCGGCGTTGAGAACGACGACCTCGTGAACGTGGATCCGGGCTTCGATCCGTTCAACACAAGCACCCGTGCCTCCACCGAGGCGGGAACTGAAGAGATAGACGTAACGCCTCTGGTGAACACGCCCATCAGCCCGAACTGGACGGATCTCAAGGCTACCAATGCGGACACCCGGGCGTGGATAAAGATAACCGGCACCAGCGTAAACAACGTTGTTGTACAGTCCTATGACAATGACTACTACCTGAAGCACGACTTCTTCAGGAACGACAGCATATCCGGTACGGTTTTCTCCTCCTATAAGAACAGATGGGACGGCACGGACGGGAACATAATCCTGTACGGTCACAACATGATAAGCGGTGAGTTCTTCGCACATGTTACCCATTACGTGCCGAATGACGCAAGCCGTGAGCCGCTGGCGTTCTATAAGGTCCACCCGACTGTGATGCTTGCGACCCCGGACGGCGGCTGCGCCACCTACAAGATCTTTGCAGGCGTGCTTGCGAATACCCAGTCGGAGTACGGCGAGGTGTTCGATTACGCCAACAAGACCTCTTTCAGCGGCAAGGACGATTTCAACAACTTCGTCATTGGAGTCATGGAGCGAAGCTGGTTCTTCACGGACGTTGATATAACCTACGGCGATCAGCTGCTGACGCTCTCCACCTGCTGCTGGCCCCTCGGCAAGAGCATAGACACCAGATGGGTGCTCTTTGCGAGAAAGGTCCGTCCCGGCGAGAGCGAGAGCGTTGATGTCACAGTCGCACAGAGGAACCTCAACCCCAGGCTGTTCCGTGTTTACTATGAGAGGATCTACGGCGGCTCCTGGAACGGTATATGCGAGTGGGACAAGAGAAAGCTCCTCAGCTACTGATCTGCACCGAAAGGATAGTGCGTTATGGCAAACTTTGTTGAGAAAGAAAACATATTTCTCCGTATAGCGAAATATCTTATTCCCTGGAAAGGCGACAAGTCCGTTGAGATCATCAGAAAGGTGATATTCCTTTCTGCAGCGGTGGTGCTGGTGGTTTCACTGGTGACCATCATCACGTTCTACGGCGAGGCTGCCCAGGACGACAAGTTAAACCAGCAGATAAGCGGTATCTACCACGGCTCCGCAACAGTCACGGTAGACAATAAGACCCAGGACGAGCTGGTCAGGGAATATCCGGAAGTGAACGAGAAGTTCCTGCCGCTGCTGGAGGAGAACAAGGACGTTATCGGCTGGATAACCATGGGCGACCCCGAGGATCCGTTCGTTGACAACGTTGTGGTCCAGGGAGAGGACAATGACTATTACCTCGACCACAACCTTGACGGGGAGTACAGCAAGACCGGAACGATATTTGCCGATTACCGTGAGAAGATAACTCCGGAGAACACCCCGGCGAACATTATCCTCTACGGTCACAATGTAAATACGGGAAAGTACTTCGCAAAGCTGACACGTTACTTCAACTACCGCAGCCAGCTCAACTACGGGCTGGACTGGTATAAGCAGTATCCCACGATAACGTTCAATACGCTGTACCGTGACAGGACTTACAAGATCTTCGCCGGAATGCTCGTGAATACCCAGGAAGAGGACGGCGAGGTGTTCTACTACCTCCAGGGCAGGAAGTTCAAGAACAAGGCGGCGTTTGACGATTATGTTGCGCAGATACTTGACCGCACGACCTTTTTCACGGATGTTGACCTCCAGTACGGCGACAATCTTATCACGCTTTCCACCTGCATTCTCGATTACGGCGTTGACTGCCGCTGGGTGATCTTCGGCAGGGAAGTGCGTGAGGGCGAGGACCCGACCGTAGATGTCAGCAAGGTGCGTGAGAACCCAGATCCGCTGTACTTCGACTATTACTACAGGGTATACGGCGGCTCCTGGGGCGGCAGGAAGTGGGATCCCGCAATGATCTTCGATTACTCCTACACCACCGAAGCCGACAGTCAGGACGAACGATAAACCAAATGAACTCTGAAAGGAAGAGAACTTAACCATGGCAGAAATGGATATGGGTCTGTCCCCGAACAATAAGAAAAAGAAGCACAAGAAGAAAAAGCAGAGCTTCGGTCAGAGCCTTGTCACGGGCCTTATCCCGTGCAGGGGCGACGACACCGCAGAGATTGCAAGAAAGATAATATTCCTGCTTTCCCTGTGCCTGCTCATCGCTGCGGTAGTTATCATCGCCGTGCATTTCATATCGCTGCTCGCTCCTGAGAATGACGGTATAACCTCGAATGTCAACAGCAACGGCGAAGTGATATACCAGGACGGTCAGCAGATAGTCGTTAATGCGATGGCACCCACGCAGCAGCAGATAGACAACCTCCCGGAGGGCTCCATCAACGAGGAATACGCAGCTTACTATGACGCCAACAACGACTTCGTGGGCTGGGTCACCATCAATGGCACCAACGTTGACTATCCGGTTGTTCAGGGTGAGGATAACCTGTTCTACCTCCACCATAATTTCAATAAGGAGGAGGAGTTCGCAGGCACCATCTTCACGGATTACGAGGGTAAGTTCGGACCGAACGAGATGCCCAACAACACTATTCTCTACGGTCATAACATGCTGTACAGATACAAGTTCGCAGCACTGAACAACTACAACAGCAACATCGACTTCCTGAAGGAAACTCCGGTAATAGACTTCAACACACTGTACCAGGACAACCGGTACAAGATTATTTCCGTGTTCATAATCAACACCAACGAGGAGCACGGCGATGTGTTCGACTATACCAAGTACGTCTATTTCAAGAACAGCGACGAGTTCTACAAGTACATACTTGAGGTGATGGACCGCAGCAAGTACAACACCGGTGTTGACGTCCAGTACGGCGATGAGCTGCTGACCCTTTCCACCTGCGACGGCTCCACCGGACTTGAGGACCTCCGCCTTGTCATCGTGGCAAGAAAGGTCCGTGAGAACGAGAGCCCGGAGGTAGACACTTCCAAGATCACCTGGAAGACCAGCGTTAAGTACTTTGACGCCTATGTGAATGCATACGGCGACAAGTGGAAGGGCAGGACCTGGGATATCTCCCTTGTTCCCGGCATGCAGGAGTATCTTGAGAAGAACGGCCTGATGGACGACCCTTCCAACTACCAGTAATGGAGGTAACATGAAGCTATCACTTGTGAAAACCGGTGCGGCGCTCCTGATTGGGAGCTGCTACATGTTTGTCTGCGGTGTGACCGGAACGGTCGGCGGTGAGGCGATGCGGCAGGATATCGTCGACGGCACCGCTGAAGCCGGATCCGAGGAGGAGACCGGCGACATCGGCGAAGCAGGCGGCCAGGGCACGCTGGACTTCCTTGTGCCTGACGAAACGAGCTCCGGGCTTATCACTGTGGACCTTATGGAGATGGCGCCGCTGTCCCTTGCAAGCAAGACCGTGCAGAGCACATACAGCGTCCGCAGCGACACGGCAGGCTCCACGGCTGAGCCCACAGAGGAGATACTCGGCGGCACGGAGGAATCAACGGACGAGATCGTGATAACTCTCCCGGAGGAGGACGAAGAGGAGCCGGTGGAAACGACCCCGGCGACAACTGCTTCAACGACTCCGGAGCCGGTGCAGACGACCGCTCCGCCGGCGACCACACAGACCACCACTCAGCCGACCACAGTAACTACTACAACTCCGGCGGGAATTCCAGTGGACGCTGACTCCACCACGGCGGCTGATGACAACGCAGACGTCACCGACCCGGAAGAGGATACTCCGGCGCCGGACGTTTCAGGGGACGTGCTGTATGTGCGCTCCAACGGCGGCATAGTTTCGGGAAGCGCACTGGAGATAGTCGGCAAGGTGACGCAGCACGAAGTGGGACATACGTTTGCGCCGGAGGCGATAAAGGCTCAGGCGGTGGCGGCGTACACCTACATAAAGTTCTGCAATGATTACGGCACATATCCCAGCGTCGGGCTTGCAAGCAGCGTTTCTGATTCGGTGGAGGTGCTTGTTGAGTCGGTCATCGGCAAGGCGATATATTACAATGGTGCGATGATACAGGCAGTGTATTCGGCTTCTTCTGCGGGATATACGGCTTCCAGCACTAATGTATGGGGAACTGATTACCCCTACCTTGAGAGCCGCTTCTGCGACCTCGACGCAAAGTACGACCCGAATTACGGCAGGACTGCGCAGTTCTCTTCAGAGGAGATAAAGAAGAATGTCCTTGACAAGACCGGGATAGAGCTCACCGGCGACCCGTCCGGCTGGCTCTCCATCGAGAACAGGATAGACGGAAACTATGTCGGCCAGATGAGCGTAGGCGGCTACCACAGCTATACTGACAGCAGCGGAAATTCCGTGAAGATAACCGGCAGGGTGTTCCGGGAGAAGATCATGAGCTTCGGGCTGCGTTCAAGTTCGTTTGACATTTCCTACGACGCCGGAAGTGATACGTTCACGTTCACGACCTATGGCTACGGTCACGGCGTGGGAATGAGCCAGAACGGCGCAAACGCTCTTGCTACATATCTTGGCTATGATTACAAGCAGATACTCACTTACTATTACGCAGGCACTGAGGTGCACTGACAGATAACCGCCGTCAGAGATCCTGGCGGCGGTAAATCATAAAGGAGAAATCATGGATAATAACGAAGTTCAGGTGAACATGGCGAGGATAATGATACCCAAGGTGTCCGTTGCGGCAGTCCATGCTAACGATACGGTGCGTCAGGGTCTGGAGATAATGAAGTACCACAGGTACACCTCGATACCGGTTCTGGACGACCAGGACGTTTATCTTGGAAGCGTTACCGAGGGTGACTTTCTGCGGCATATCCTTTCCACCGGTACTACCGAGATGAAGGCACACGAAAAGTACCGCATATCCGAGATATTCCGGCCGAATTTCTGCTCGCCGCTGCCGATATACGCTTCGCTACAGGAGCTCATCACAAGGGCACTGGAGCAGAACTACGTCCCGATAGTTGACGGACGTGGCTGTATGTGCGGGATAGTGACCCGCCGTGCGCTGATACTTCACCTGTCGGAAACTGCGTCCGCAGTGGAGAGCGGTGATCGATAAACAAGTGGGCTGCGATAAAATTCGCAGCCCACTTGTTTTTTATTGCCTACAAACTGTGATAAGTCCATCAAAGTCGGACACGATCATTCCGGCTTACGAATTCTGAACTAAGACCGCCGCCTGGGCTCCGATGCCCTCACCCGCAAGTCCCAGACCCTCTTCGGTGGTCGCCTTGACGCTCACCTGTGAGATGTCGCAGACGAAAGCCGCTGACAGGCTCTCACGCATCTGGAGTATGTGCTTTGCGAGCTTCGGGCGCTCGGCGATTATCGTGATGTCGAGATTTCCAAGCTCAAAACCCTTTGACCTCATCAGCGCAATGACCTCTTCAAGCAGCTTCATGCTGTCGGCGCCCTTGTACTTCGGGTCGCTGTCCGGGAAGAGCTTCCCGATATCCCCGAGAGCCAGCGCCCCGAGTATCGCATCCATCAGCGCATGCACCGCAACGTCAGCGTCCGAGTGCCCGAGCAGCCCGAGCTCTGATGGTATCTCAACACCGCAGAGCACCAGTCTGCGGTCCGAAACCAGCCTGTGAACATCATATCCTGTACCAATTCTAATCATAAACTACCTCGCATGAATTCAGTGGTAACTATATGATACACCCGCCGCCGGGTTTTGTCAAGAACTCACTTTGCGGTGAAGTATACGGTGTATTCTTCGTCAGTTATCTCATACAGCGGGCGGAACATGACGGACTTCTTCTGGAAACGGGTGCGCCAGCTGTTCTGACGCCAGGGGAAAGTACCGTAGGTGTGCTCCATCTGCGGCATGAACTGCTCACGAAGATCATCTGCGCCGCTTATTCCACAGTCGCTGCCGGTAAGTCCCGCCAGGACGATAGGTCCATCGGTCACTGCACCGAGTTCCGGCATATCCGGCAGACGCTCCATATTAAGCTGTGACGGGAAGTAAACCTGTACCGTGCTGTCAGTCCATGCGGAGGTGATGGTGATGTAGCCGTCCTTTATCCCGGTGGTGAGCTTCTTTCCGTCAAGCTCCACCTCGGGCTCGCCGGAGGTCCACCCGGGAACACGGAACGAGATGGCTGTTTCTTTACCGCTGCCCTTTACGCTGAATTTCAGCAGCCATCTGGACATCTGACCATCGTCCTTTTCGTCAAAGAAAGCCTGGTCGTTGTAGTATTTCATGCCGGTGGTCTGCTCGATGGTAACACTTTCGCCCTCATAGCGGGAGGGAATGTACTGGGACACGATGACACGCTCGCCCTCGGTGTAGTAGATGATCTCCGGGTAGAGGGTCTGGGCCTGCACCATAGTGCCGTGGCAGCACCAGAAGTCCCGGGTCCTGGTGCCCCACTTCTTGTGGCTTCCGGCAGAGAGCGGCAGGAAGTATGTCGGCATGCCGGTTACGGAGTTCTGCTGAGCAAGGAAACCGTTGTAGATGGCTCTCTCGATATAGTCGGCGTACTGCTTGTCACCGGTGTACTTGAACAGGAAGGAAGCAGTTCGAACCATGTTGTATACGGTGCAGAATTCCTGGTCGTTGGTGCCGAGGAAATGTCCCTGCATGTGCGGAGGGACCCAGAATTCGCCTGCGTTCATGCCGCTGGTAGCGAACATTCCACGGTCGGTGACTGCGCACTTCCAGAACAGCTTGATCACTTCCAGCCACTCGTTGTCGCCGGTTATCTCGAACATTCTTGCGGCGCCGTGGGTGAAAGGAATGCTGGCGTTTGCGTGGCAGTTGGTCATGCTGTCCCTGCCCTCACGCAGCTTGCGGAAAAGTCCTGCGTCCGCATAGCGCTTTGCAAGGGTGAGATACTTTTCGTCCTTTGTGAGCTGGTAGAGCTGTGCCCATACCTCCAGCATGCCTGCTTCCTCGCCGGCATAAACGGCGTGTGGATTTGTCCGGGCGGCACGCTCAGTCCAGCGGATATACCAGTCTGAAAGGTGGGAGAGGATATCCAGCGCCTGGGAGTTTCCGGTGTAGATGTAGGCGTCAGACAGACCCATGATGGTCTTGTGCATAACGTACTGTGGGGACCAGATGTACTGGTTGTTTATAAGGCGTGTGAAGTACTTTTCGGGGATAGAGCCTATCCATTCGCCGCCGTTGAGCTCCTGGCAGCGGGCGAGCTCGCTTACTATCTTATTGAGCTTCACACGGAGCTCCTCGTCGCCGTCAGAGGCGATGAGCTTCGCAGCAGCACTGAGCCAGTGCCCGAGGAAGTGTCCACGGAGCTGGCACACGGGAGCCTCCCAGCCCCAGTGGAGGTTAGCAGTGGTGGGGTCGTCCACGACCTGGAGCCCGGGGAGTATCACTCCGGCTTCAAGGTAGAAGTTCTGGAGCAGGCAGTTGGTGTCGAGCTCCATCAGGTAATTGCGGTTGACGTCCATTCTCTCACGGAACAGACCGGGGAGTATCTTTACAGAGCCGTTCTTTGTGTTATTCAGCATGATAAGCACCTCTCAGAGATTTTTTGGTGCTTTTATTGTAACATATTCCGCCGTAAAAATCAGTAGACAAAACCATAGATTTATATCACAAAACCCATGCAAAATAAGCAGACGGCGTATTTCCCGGAGGATAAAAACACATATATGTGTTTCTGCTTCGCAGGGGCGGATACAGAACCTGCCCCCCACAATATTATCCACAATGAAAATCAAAACAAAACGATCCCCCGGGCAGCCGCAAACCGCCCGGGGGATAAAGGAGGATCATTATAAATCAGACGACCTGTTCGCCGTTGACATAAAGGTGATAGCCGTTGGCGGTTATCTGGGAGATGTCGCCGTTGAATTCAGTTACGTAGCTGTCGCCGGTGAGGGTCCAAGTGGAACTGCTGTCCATGGTGACCTTTACAGTTCCGCCCTCGCCGTCCGGGTTGATGGCGCCGTTGAGGTCGGAGCCGGTGAGGGTCATGTCAAGTGAGGAAATGCTGTCTACCAGAATGTTGCCGGTGATGGACTGCTCCTCGGCGGTCATGATTACGTCGCCGCCGTTAGCGCCCTGGGTGCCCCAGCCACGGGAGCTGGAGTTGCCTTCCACCCGCAGGAACGTGTCGTTCGCCAGGGTGAACTCAACGCCCTTGAGGGAGATGGTGCAGTCGGTATTGGTGACGTAGAACATGTCGCCGGAGAGCCCGGTTATGCTGCCGCCCTCCGCCGTGAAGTACGCCTCGCCGATGTCAGCATCGCCGGACATACTCTGGTATATCATGATAGTGTGGATATTCTCTTCGGAATCGCCGCCGTAGGTGTTGTCCATGTTTCCGGTGAGGGTGCAGTTGTTCAGCGTGACGCTGTTCTTGCCCTCGACCACTACGCCCTCGCTGGCGTTGGCGGTAAGCTCGGCGTTGCTTGCGGTGATGTCTGCGGTGCAGTAGATAGCGGGACTTCCGGTGCCGTTGGTGACGTACCTGCCGCCGTCAACGGTGACTGTTCCGCCGCCACGGTCGGTGCGTATCGCTGCGGAGGAGTTCCCCTCGGTTTCGACATCAAGGTTTGTCGCTATCATCGTACCGCCGCCGGTGGTCTGGATACCGCCGGAATTGCGCTCGCTGGTGCGTATCTTACTGTCGGAGATGTTGACCGTGGTCCCCTCACCGTAGCTGAATACGGCGTTGCCGTTCACAACTCCCGTGTTGAAAGTTGAGCCGGTGATGGTGACCTTTGCACCGTTCAGTGCAAGGAAGCCTGCGTTCTGCCCGTAGAAGTCGCCGTCTTCGGTGTTGGAGGAGCTTCCGGCGTTCTTGTTCACGGTTATGTTGGTGAGAGTTACCTCGGCGCTGTCAACACGCAGGGCGTTTTCATCGTCGCCGGTGGAGCTGTATTCGGTGTCGCTTTCGGAAGTGTTCTCGGTGATGGTGTTGGCGGAGGTCCCGTTAGTGACCTCGCCGCTGCCGCCGAATCCGTTTCCGGCACTCATGTTCTTAACAACTATGCTGGCTGCGCTGCCGCTGTCGTCAAGGGTGACTGCAAGGACGCTCCCGACTGCTATGTCATCAGGAGTGCCGTCGCTGCTCCCCTGGAGGAACTCGACCGAGATCTTGGTATCGTCGGTCACTGTGAATGTGATGCTGCCGCCGTCGGAGTTGAACGTGCTCCCGCCTGCTCCGCCGGGCATATCCGGCTTGTCGGAGCCATCGCCGTCAGGCTTTTCTGGGGCGCCGGAGCCGCTTTCTGAGGAGTCGCCGGGCTTTGCGGGAGGCTCACCCTCTGGCTTCTCGCCGGAGTTCTCGCCATCGGGCTTTTCAGGCGCACCGGAGTTGTCAGCGGAACCGCTGTCCCCGGGCTTGTCGGGCGCTCCTGAACCGTCACCGGGCTGACCGGGAGCTCCGCCGGAAACGATCTCGCCGGTTTCTGCGGTTATGGAGCTCCCGTCAATAGCGGTGACCTTCACGGTCTTGTAGCTTTCAGACTGCTTGACTTCGGCTGTCCCTGCTTCGGAGGTCGTATGAGAAGCGTCTGCACTGGAAGAAACCGTGGAAGATGTACCGGAAGCGCTGTTCCCATTGGAGCAGCCTGTGGAAGCCGCAGCCACGACAGCTGCGCAGATCAGTGCGAAATATCTGTAGGATTTCATAATATCACGAGCCTTTCTGTGTTTTCATGCTGCCGCCTCCCTGCGGCTTTCCGTTTACAATGCTAGTATAAGCCCCTTGTGTGATATTTAGGTGATGTAAACTGATACGGAATATGAACTTGGCAGGAAAAGACACAAAAAAATAGCTGAACTTCACCAGCGGAAGCTCAGCCGTTTATTATGTACGTTCGATTATTTCAGGGACGTCCGCCAGGGAATCAGCCTTTGCGAATATGAGTTTTGTAAGCTCCTCGTCCGGCTGTGTGAGGTCAGGCACCATGACGGTGACGCACCCCGCAGAGGAAGCGCTCCGTACCCCGTTCGGGGAGTCCTCCAGTGCCATGCATTCGCACGCCGGGAGCCCGAGCTGCTCCGCAGCGTAAAGGTAGATGTCAGGCTTCGGCTTGCCGCTCTCTACCATGGCTGCGCAGACTATCTTGCTGAACCTGCCCAGCAGCCCGATCTGCCCGAGATAGTTCTCGGTGCGCTGGATATCGGTTGCGGTGGCTATCGCTGCGGGGATCCCCCTGCTGTCGAGGTAGTCCAGCAGCCTGGTTATGCCGGGTTTCGTTTCAAGCCCATGGGTGGAGATGTGCTCTTTCATGAGCTCCATGCGGCGGGAGCGTATCTTCACATAGTCGAATCCCTCGCCGAATATCCCCTGTAAATAGGGTATGGCGAACTTCCTCGCAAGGCTGCGGATATTCAGAGCATGTTCCCTCTGCATGGGGAAGCCGGCTTCGTTTGCAGCCTGGCACCAGTATCTCACCAGCAGCTTTTCAGTGTCCAGTATAAGTCCGTCCATGTCAAAAATTACAGCTTTTATCATGATGAGGTTCCTTTCTTCAGAAGAGCTTTCATATCGTCCGGCAAGGGAGAGGTCACGGTGACATGCTCCCCGGTGAACGGCCGGTCGAAGCTCACCTCGCCGCAGTGCAGAGCCTGCCGTGAGATGTCCGTACAGTCGCCGCCGTACATGTCGTCCCCGCAGAGCGGGAAGCCAACATGCGCCATATGCACCCGTATCTGGTGAGTCCGCCCGGTGTCCAGCGTGACCCGCAGCAGCGCCCGGTACTCTCCGGCTATTTTTGTGAAATGTGTGACCGCCGGTTTGCCCTCCGGTGTGACGCAGCGCTCAATGACGCTTCCGCCGACCCTGCCTATGGGTGCGTTTATCGTGTCCCCGGGGGGAGTTCCGTCAGTTATCGCAAAATACACCTTTGAGATAGAACCCGCAAGGAAAGCCGCCGCAAGCTGGTTCTTGGCGCAGACGCACAGCCCGCTGGTGTTGCGGTCCAGGCGGTTTATCGGGCGGAATGGCAGCCCGGGGTATTTCGCCGCAAAGATGTTCGCAAGGGTGTCGTCGTGGTGGCGCTGGGAGGGGTGCACCGGCATATCCGGCGGCTTGTCGAACACAACAATGTCCTCGTCCTCATACATTATTTCAGCGTGGAGCCGTTCGTTCGCCTGTGTGGACTCCTCACCGCCGGGAAGCCGCAGTGTGACTGTTTCACCGGCGTGGACCGGGTCGATGGTGCGCAGAATGGCGCCGCTGCGGGTCAGCCCGCCGGACTGTTTCAGCGAGATGAGCGCCCTGCGGGAGATACCCAGGGCTTTCAGCAGGACCTGAGCCTGCACCCCGTCAAACTCTGGGGGAACGATGTAGTTTATCTCTCTCATGACGCCGACCAATTCTTATAGTAGTACGCAAGAATGAGGTCAGTCACCCTGCCGTAGCTCTTCTGACCGTCAGATACGCCCTGCGCCTTTATAAAGCCGTCGTTGATGACCGAAGCTGCATCGTTCACGCTGCCGCTGAAATCCTCGATGTACTTGTTTTCTGCCAGGAGGTCCCGCCACATGCCCTCGGAGGTGCTCTGGTACGCTTCCAGCCAGAGCTGGTAATCGATGGCATAGAGTGCGTTCGCACAGTACTTGAATGCGTTGACGTAGCCGGAATACCGGAACTCCGGGTACTCGCTGTTTATGCAGGAGAGGAACGCCAGGAAGTTGCACTCGTTCTCGAAAGCTATCCCCCGGGAGTGTGCGCTTTCGTGGCTTGCGGTGAAAGGCACGGTGAAGTCCGGCTGTTCGATGTTGACGTTGCATTCAGCGAAGAAAGGGAAGTACATTCCGACGATCCCGGTGTAGCTCCAGTAATAGGACAGTATGACCGGCTTCTGGCGGCTGACGCTGGTCCAGAGGAACGGGTATTCCCTTGTCAGCGGGTCGTAGCCGCTGACCGTGCGTGAAAGCTCTGTCCAGATGTCCTCGGTGAATTTCACGCAGCCGTTTTCGTCCTCGGTAAGAAGCTCCCGCTCACGCACGGCGTTTTCGGCAAGGTCCTTGCAGACCGACAGCAGGAACTCTTCGGATCTCGGGGAGGTGTCGAGTTCCATGAGCTGTTCCATGGGCTGTCGGTAGTAGTTGGCGCCGTGGGCGGTCATGTATATGAACAGCGCAAAGGACAGGAACCCGGCAACAAACCTGCCTGCCTTAATGGCGGTGCGGCGCTTCTGCCTGCTTTTTTTCATACGGACGATGAACAGAACTATCAGGAACACCACCGCCGGCAGCGCCAGCACGGCGCAGAGCTCAGTGAGGGACACCGGTATGAGGGAGGTCAGGAACCCCACGGGAATGGTGAAGATCTTGAACAGTCCCCGGGAGATCACATGCTCTGTGAACTCCGGAAACAGCGGGAGCAGGAAGTACATCAGCACTGCCAGTACCAGCGGAATGAAAATCCACAGCAGCCGGAGCAGCCTGACTGGCTTGCTTGTCTGTTTTTTGTCGTTCATGCGGGCGCCTCCTTCGGGAAAGTATACTTTAATTATACAATCTGTGGAACGGTTCGTCAAGATTTTTCAGAAAAATTCAGCTTTTTTTCAAAAACCCCTTGACAAACAATCGTGTTTGTGGTAAAATATATATGTTGCTGATGAACGTCAGCGGCAAGCAACAGCACGTAAGTGCATGCCCCGGCTTTTTCTGGAAGCTTACTTCCGGCGTTTCTACCGAGTCAAAAACAGAAACAATTTATACGCAGGTGTGGCGGAATTGGCAGACGCGCTAGCTTCAGGTGCTAGTGATCGCAAGGTCATGTGGGTTCAAGTCCCGTCACCTGCACCAAAGAGATGGTTCCGTGAATGGCTTTAATAAGCTGTTCACGGGATTTTTTTATTTCCGGAAAAGTTGTTTGTCCAATACAAGTCCTTTATGTGTCCTTTACTGGAAATCAGCCTGCTTCCGTTTTGTTATCCGAAAAATCAGCACAGCCGCTGTTGTTTCGCCTGTTCTTGCCTGAGCTTCCCGGATCGCATGAAAGAAGATATTGGTCGTTGTGCTGATATCGGAATGACCCAGCGCACTTGAAACTGTTATGTCCACCCCGGCGTTGATGAGAACGGTCGCATTGAAATGCCCGTATGGTATAACGACAAACGGATAAATGCATTATAAGTCAAGGTTTCCGAGTGTTTGCCGAAATTTTTCAATAGTGCTTTATCTTTATAAGAGCAACAGCAATAGCCGCAGCGAAAGCGATTCCGGCGCCCACTGCAGCTGGAATTACAGGAAAACCGTTTTTATCCGGCTGTTCCTCTGGTCGCTGTACCGGCTGTGGAGCCTTGAAAACGAGCTCCGTTACCGAAAGTGGTTTCAGGGAGTATTCCAGTACACGCCCGTCAAGCTCCGCCGGGTCTGCGCTGCGGATATCCGTACTATCGCCGTAAAGCTCGTAGACCTCCGCACTGCCGTCCATATCCTTAACGACATGAGCAAGGTCTGTGCTCTTATTGATAAGCTCATCGCAGGTGACGTGTTTGATGTGCGCCAGCTTATGAGTTCCGTTCCACAGACCCGGCTCGTTGTCTAGCGCATATGCGTTGAAGCCGCCGGAGGTGGAGTTCCCAAGCGTATCGATAAGGTAGTTCAGATATTCGTCCGTGTACACCACGTTGTCCGTTTTATCCGGTTCCATTGAGAATTTCCCGGGCTTACGATTGACCACCTTGTACCAGTATTCCGTGTTCGGTGCGGTGCAGTCGTCAACAAGGTCGAGTTTCTGGAACGTGCTGGAGGATACATATCCGAGCATCTGAAGCGTCAGCAGCTTGTACGGCACATTATGTGCGGAAGTGTCCATTGCAGCGTTCAGTGCGGCTCCGCCGGGGGTCTGCCGCAGACCATCATCGAGTACGTCCTGAACCATATGCATATCTGCGGAATTGTACCAGTCCGAGCCAGCGTTGGACATATTGTTTTCCCAGTTGTAGCAGCTCATTCGGTTGCCGCCAAGCTGGAATGCTCCTGCCTGATTGTCTGCGCAGACTGAATATGTGCCGCTGAGGGCAGGGTAATATCCGTTGAAAAAGACCACCGGG
>CAKSGA010000003.1 GCA_934454435.1 uncultured Oscillospiraceae bacterium
GCTCCGTATCGAGGACGCTCTCGCAGCTACAAAGGCTGCCGTTGAAGAGGGCATCGTAGCCGGCGGCGGAACAGCTCTGATCAATGCAATGCCTGCTGTAAAGGTTCTGGTAGACACCCTTGAGGGTGACGAAAAGACTGGTGCAAAGATCGTTCTGCGTGCTCTTGAGGAGCCGGTTCGTCAGATCGCTCTGAATGCAGGTCTTGAGGGCTCCGTAATCATCGACACCATCAATCGTGAGGGCAAGGTAGGCTACGGCTTCGATGCTTACACCGAAACCTACGGCGACATGATCTCCGCTGGTATCGTTGACCCGGCTAAGGTTACACGTTCCGCACTCCAGAACGCTGCTTCCGTTGCTGCAATGGTACTCACCACCGAGTCCCTTGTAGCTGATAAGCCCGAGGAAACTCCGGCAGCTCCTGCAATGCCTGCAGGCGGCATGGGCGGCATGTATTGATCCGGAACTGACTCAACGTGCCTGGTACGCTGAAATCACAAATAATTATAGTGGGCTGCGATTTTTCGCAGCCCATTTTGCGTATATCAAACATCAAATCAAGAATTATATTTGACATATCCCCTCAATAATGCTATACTATAAAAAAACGTTCCGTACAGACGGGGAAAAGAGGGCAAAATGACACCACGTCTTATAATAGTAGTCCCGTGCTATAACGAGCAGGAGGTGCTGCCGATAACGGCGCCGATGTTCCTGGCAAAGATAAAGGAGCTCGCAGCGGCGGGGCAGATAACCGAGGACAGCCGTGTGATGTTCGTGAATGACGGAAGCCGTGACGATACCTGGAAGATAATCACACAGCTTGCAGAGCAGGACGAGCACTACATCGGCATTGCACAGAGCCGCAACCGTGGACATCAGAACGCAGTCCTTGCGGGGCTAATGACCGCAAAGGATATGTGTGACATCACCATAAGCATAGACTGCGACGGTCAGGACGACATCAATGCCATGAACGGCATGGTCGCTGCCTACCATGAAGGCTGCGAGATAGTCTACGGCGTGAGGTCGAAGAGGGACACTGACACGTTCTTCAAGCGGTTCACCGCCGAGAGCTTCTACAAGCTGCTGAACTCCATGGGCGCCGAGGTCGTGTACAACCACGCAGACTACCGCCTGATAAGCAGCCGTGCGCTCCAGGAACTGGCGAAGTTCAAGGAGGTCAACATCTTCCTGCGGGGCATGGTGCCGCTGGTGGGCTTCAAGAGCACCTCCGTGTACTATGAGCGCAGCGAGCGGGCCGCTGGGAAGTCCCACTACCCGCTGAGCAAAATGCTGGCTCTTGCGTTCGACGGGATTACGAGTCTGTCTATCAAGCCCATCAAGATGATTTTCATTATGGGACTTGTCGTGGCGTTCATCAGTTTTGTGGGTATCATCTGGGCGGTCGTGGAGGCGATACTTGGAAATACGGTCGGCGGCTGGGCGTCCACGACATGCATAATATGCTTCCTGAGCGGCGTGCAGCTTATTTCGGTGGGTGTTATCGGCGAATATATCGGTAAAATTTATATGGAGGTCAAGCACCGTCCCAGGTACATCATCAGTGAGAAAACCTGGGAGGATAAGGAAGAACGATAATTCGACTTTGTTCTACAAAGTGTTATATCTATAGCAAAATCTCCTTATAGTTATGCGTGAAAGAGCCTGTATCCGCCCGGCTCCTGCCGGAATTGCGCCGCTGTGGCGACAGGTCGGAAACAAGCTCCGACAAATAAATTATTATGAGGGAGGGCGGTCAATAGACCGCCTTTTTGCGTTTATTTGTATAATCGTGTCAGATTATAACGAACTGTATTTTAACTCAGCCAATTGTGCGTGAATTTTCTATGAAAATGTGAAAAAACACTTGCATTTTTTTTGGAGGTGTGATATAATAAATTGAATAAATGTATAGGGGTAGTTTTACCTTTTGCCATTTTTTCACATTTAACCCGCTGAAAGGCGGACGTTCAGGGTGATGTTTATGCCGGAAAAATTGATCTCAGTGGCTGTCGATGGTCCTGTCGGAGCCGGTAAGAGCAGTATCGCAAGGGCTGCCGCCAAAAAACTGGGGTTCATTTATGTCGATACCGGGGCGCTTTACCGCTCTGTCGGGCTGTTCTGTCACAGGTGCGGCGCTGACCTCTCCTCGCATGAGGCGGTCGCAGCGGTACTTCCGCAGATACACCCGGAAATTCGGCTGATGGACGGCGTTCAGCATATCTTCCTTAACGGCGAGGACGTTTCGGAGCAGATCCGCATGCCGGAGATCTCCATGGCGGCTTCCGCAGTTTCTGCGGTTCCGGCGGTGCGTTCCGCCCTGCTGGAAATGCAGAGGAAGATCGCAAGGGAAAATAACGTCATCATGGACGGTCGTGATATCGGTACGGTGGTCCTGCCGGACGCACAGGTGAAGATCTTCCTCACCGCAGCGCCGGAAATAAGGGCGAAGCGCCGTTACGACGAGCTGTGCGCAAAGGGCGTCAGCACCACGTTTGAGGAGGTCCTCGCTGACCTGAACAAGCGTGACTACGATGATTCCCACCGTGAGGTCGCCCCGCTGAAACAGGCTGATGACGCTGTGCTTGCGGACACCTCGGGACTGGATTTTGAGCAGTCCTGCGGGCTGGTGTGCGATATCATAAAGGAGAAGCTCTGATGTTCTATTCGTTTCTGCGGAACTGTGCAAGGCTTTTCTACATAATCGTCTACAACATTCACGTGATCGGCGGGGAGAATATCCCCAAGGAAAAGGGCGGCTACATAATCGCCAGCAACCACGTGTCGAATAATGATCCGCCGGTGGTGGGCATCACCTTCAAGGGGAAGTACACTTTCATGGCGAAGCAGGAGCTTTTCGAGATAAACCCGCTGTTCACCTGGCTGATAAAGAGGCTGGGGGCGTTCCCGGTAAAACGTGGCGCCAAGGATAACTCCGCCATTGAAAAGGCGCTGGAAAGCCTTAAGGACGGCAGGATATTCGTGATCTTTCCCGAGGGCACACGTTCAAAGGACGGTACGCTCGGACATGCCAAGAGCGGCGTGACGCTGATAGCTGCGCAGGCTAAGGTGCCTGTGGTGCCGGTCTTTATAAAATACGGCAGAAAGAAGTTCCGCAGGAACATCTACATTTCCATCGGCGAGAAGATACCGGCGGAGCACTTCGATGTGGATATTTCTGACAGAAAGATGCTCAAGCATGTCAGCACTACCATAATGGATCAGATAGCGCTGCTCCAGGAGAAAATGCCTGATGTTGATTGAGATAGCGGATAAGTCCGGGTTCTGCTTCGGGGTGGAGCGTGCGATACGGCTCACCGAGGAGGCTGCGGACAGGTACGGCGAGGTCTTTACGCTGGGTCCGCTGATACATAACAAGATAGTTACCGACTCCCTCGAAAAGAGGGGCGTTACCATTGCCGAAAGCGTGGAGCAGGCGGCGGGGAAACCGCTGATACTGCGCTCCCATGGGGTCGGCAGGGATATAGAGGACAGTGCCGCCGGAGCTTGTTCCGTGCTGGTGGACGCTACATGTCCGTTCGTGAAGAGAATTCACAGGATCGTTTCGGAGCAGCCGGAGGACGGGGTCGTTGTGATCCTGGGCGACGGAGATCACCCGGAGGTCCGGGGGATCATGGGGCATGCCGGGTGTGAAGCCCATGCGTGCATGGATTACGAAGAGGTCCGCAGCGTGCTTGACCGCTGCAGGGATTCCGGCAGGAACGCAGTTCTTGTCGTGCAGACCACCTTCGACCGCAGCAGATTTCTTGAATATTCCCGCAGGATAGGGGAAGAATATTGCTGCGTTAAGATATACGACACAATCTGCAATGCTACCTCAGAGCGACAGAAGAATGCGGAGGAGCTTGCGAAAAGGGCTGACCTTATGCTGGTAGTCGGAGGAAGGCACAGCTCTAACACAGGAAAGTTAGCTGAAATCTGTTCGAGATATTGCCGCACAGTGTTCATCGAGAGTGCCTCAGAGCTTTCCCCGCAGATCATCAAGGGTCTGCACTCCGATAGTATTATCGGAATAACGGCAGGGGCTTCGACTCCCGCCTATACAATAAAGGAGGTTCATTTAGAAATGAGCGAGATCATCAACACAAATGAAAATGAGGAGAGCTTTGCTGCACTGTTCGAGCAGTCCGAGAGCAAGAGATTATATACCGGCGCCAAAGTCAAGGCAACAGTTGTAAGCGTAAAGCCGAACGAGGCTGTAGTTGAGCTGGGCACAAAGCACACGGGTTACATACCCCTCGACGAGCTTACCAACGACCCCAACGCTAAGGTTGAGGACATCGTCAAGGTAGGCGATGAGATCGATGCTATCGTTACAAAGGTAGACGATTCTCAGGGCGTTGTTTTCCTGTCCAAGAAGAGAGTTGACTCCGCACTTGGCATGGAGAAGATTGCAGCAAGCAAGGAAGCAAACGAGACTCTTGAGGGCGTTGTTACACAGGCAGTCAAGGGCGGCGTGATCGTCGTAACCAACGGCACAAGAGTATTTATCCCTGCATCTCAGACCGGTGTTCCGAGAAGCGGCAAGCTGGAGGATCTTGTTAAGAAGACCGTTCAGTTCAAGGTTATCGAGATCAACGAGCAGAGAAACAGAGTTGTAGGTTCAATCCGTCAGGCTACCAGAGAGGTTCGTGACGCTGAGAGAGCTAAGTTCTGGGAGACCATTCAGGTCGGCCAGAAGTTCGAGGGCGAGGTTCGTTCCATCGAGGACTACGGCGTATTTGTTGACATCGGTCCGGTTGACGGTCTGGTCAGAACCAGCGAGCTGACCTGGAACAGAGTTGGTCACCCCAAGGATATCGTTAAGGAAGGCGACAAGATCACCGTTATCGTTAAGTCTTTCGATCCTGAGAAGAAGAGAGTTTCCCTCTCCGCTAAGGATCCCGATGAGAACCCCTGGACCAAGTTCGTTGAGGAGTATCAGATCGGCGATGTTATCAAGGCTACTATCGTAAGCATCACAGAGTTCGGTGCATTCGCACAGATCATTCCTGGTGTTGACGGACTTATCCACATCTCCCAGATCTCCACTGAGAGAGTTACAAACATCAACAACGTTCTGACCGTTGGCCAGGAAGTTGAGGCTAAGATCATCGACATCGACACCGAGAAGAACAGAGTTTCCCTCTCCATCAAGGCTCTGATGGAAGACAACGCTGACCTCGGCGACGCTGAGTAATTAGCAAAAGAATAATCCCCCTCTCCGGAGGGGGATTTCTGTTTTTATATCGCAGGATCCACACATATCAACAAGGGCTGCGAAATGACCGCAGCCCTTGTTATTTTCATTACGCCAGCAGAACGTCCGCTTCGTCTGCGTCAGCAGGCTCGCACACCTTTGTGGGGGCGGGGGAGCAGTGTTCGGTCTGCCTGCCCTGGTTCCAGTCTACGAGCTCCATCAGGCGTTTATCCATGAGTGTATAACCGTGGCGGTACAGCTCCATTATCTTCCGGTTGTCCTGCTCGAACTTTGAGATGGTGGGGATCTGCGGACGGATAACGAACGCACGCCCCTCCTGCTGGAGCCTCTCCATCAGTGCTGCGGTCTTGTTGTAGTTCTCGACACGCTGCATGCAGGCTTCGATGAACTCCGGGTAGTCCTTGTACATGTGGGAGATAACCTTGCGGAACTTTGCGTAGTTGGTCGGCGCAACGTTGCTGTCCGGCTTCGTCAGGACTATCACTACCCTGTCGCAGCCCATTTCAAGGGCGTGCTCGATCGGGATAGAGTCCGCAATGCTGCCGTCAAGATAGTGCTTGCCGTCAAGCTCCACCGGGTCGCACAGCATGGGAACGGAGCAGGTAGCCTTAACGATGGTCAGCAGGCGCTGTTCATCGGAGCTTTCGGAGAAGAATTCCGCCTTGCCTGTTTCACAGCAGGTGCAGGCGTATTCAACGTCAATGCCGCTCTTAAAATATGTATCAAAGTCAAACGGGAACTGCTTGTACGGGTACTCGAAAGCCATCTTGTCGAGGTTGATTATCTTGTGCACCTCGATGAACTGCTTCAGCCCGAAGTACGACTCGGACTTCGGTACGTTTATCTGCCTTGCAGTCCTCCCGATCTGGCGGGAAACATAGCTCATCGCATTTCCGCCGCCCGCTGAAACTCCCACAACGTAGGGGTAGTATATTCCGTTTTCCATCAGACGGTCCAGCACTCCGGCAGTAAAGATGCCACGTACTGCTCCGCCTTCAAGTATCAGTCCTGTTTTCATAAATTCACCACCATATCAGAGAGTAGTCTACAATTATTACGATAACATTCTACCATCTGAAAATCAACTTTTTGTAAACTTCCCCGGACAAATAGTTTGCATTTCCTACAAATTTTTCCTGTAAAACAACGCTGTTATGTAGATTTTTGACAAATGCAATTAAGGCCGTTTTTTATTAGCTATATAAACTCAGCATGTCACAAATATCAGTTTGTAAATAAATGTGACAGGATTTGGTGCAATATGTACAAATAATCTGAAAAAAACATATTGCCTATTTACAAAATGAAGAACTTGTGATAGAATATAAAGTAAGATCAGACATTGCGCCCGGAATGTTCCCGGCGGTGTCTAAAACGGCGGTCATCAGCTGCCGAATATTAAGGAGGATAAATCCAATGGCTAGAGAAAAGCAAACAATGGACGGTAACAACGCTGCGGCGCACGTTTCCTATGCGTTCACTGACTTAGCAGCAATTTACCCCATTACCCCCTCTTCCGTAATGGCAGAGGTCACTGATTCCTGGTCCACCGCTGGTGTGAAGAACATCTTCGGCGAGCAGGTAAAGGTCGTTGAAATGCAGTCCGAGGCGGGCGCTGCCGGCGCCGTTCACGGTTCTCTTTCAGCAGGTGCTCTTACCACTACATATACTGCATCTCAGGGTCTTCTGCTGATGATCCCCAACATGTACAAGATCGCAGGTGAGCTGCTGCCGTCAGTTATCCACGTTTCTGCACGTGCTGTCGCTTCCCATGCGCTTTCCATCTTCGGCGACCACAGTGATATCTACGCCTGTCGCCAGACCGGCTACGCTATGCTGTGCTCCACCAATCCCCAGGAGGTCATGGATCTCGGCGCTGTAGCACATCTGTCCGCTATCAAGGGCAGAGTTCCGTTCCTGCATTTCTTTGACGGCTTCCGTACCTCTCACGAGATCCAGAAGATCGAGAAGTGGGACTATGAGACCCTCAAGGGCATGGTAGATATGGACGCTGTTCAGGCGTTCCGTGACAGGGCTCTCAATCCTGAGAAGCCCGTTCTGCACGGCACCGCACAGAACCCCGACATCTTCTTCCAGGCACGTGAGGCTTGCAACACTTACTACAACAATATCCCCAGCGTCGTTACCGAGTACATGAACAAGGTCAACGCTGAGATCGGCACAGACTACAAGCTGTTCAACTACTACGGCGCTCCCGACGCTGAGGAAGTCATCATCGCAATGGGCTCCGTATGCGACACCATCGAGGAGACCATCGACTACCTCGCAAAGCAGGGCAGAAAGGTCGGACTGGTAAAGGTAAGACTGTACAGGCCGTTCGTTTCCTCCGCACTGGTTGACGCTATCCCCGCAACCGTAAAGAAGATCTCCGTTCTCGACAGGACCAAGGAGCCCGGCTCCCTCGGCGAGCCGCTGTACCTCGATGTAGTTGCAGCCCTCAAGAAGGAGAACAAGTTCCAGGACGTTCCGGTATTCACCGGCCGTTACGGTCTGGGTTCCAAGGACTGCAACCCGGCGCAGATCATCGCAGTTTACAACAACACCACAAAGCCGGTATTCACACTGGGTATCAACGACGATGTTACACATCTGTCCCTCGATATCACTGAGAACCCCAACACCACGCCTGAGGGCACTACCTGCTGCAAGTTCTGGGGACTCGGCTCCGATGGTACCGTTGGTGCGAACAAGAACTCCATCAAGATCATCGGCGACCACACCGACATGTACGCACAGGCTTACTTCGCTTACGACTCCAAGAAGTCCGGCGGCGTTACCATTTCTCACCTGCGCTTCGGTAAGACCCCGATAAAGTCCACCTACTTCATCAACAAGTCTAACTTCGTTGCATGCCATAACCCGTCCTACATCGACAAGTATGACATGGTAGAGGACGTTATCCCGGGCGGCTCTTTCCTGCTGAACTGCCACTGGACCGTGGACGAGCTGGACGAGAAGCTCCCTGCTCCCGTAAAGGCTTACATCGCAAAGAACCACATCAACTTCTATATCATCAACGCTAACAAGGTCGCAAGGGAGATAGGTCTGGGCAACAAGACCAACACCGTGCTCCAGTCCGCATTCTTCTCCATTGCGAACATCATTCCGCCCGAGGACGCTATAACCTACATGAAGAAGATGGCGTACAAGTCCTTCGCAAAGAAGGGCGACGATATCGTCAACATGAACTATGCCGCTATCGACAAGGGCGCAGGCGAGGTCGTTAAGGTAGACGTTCCCGCTTCCTGGGCTGACTGCGAGGGCAAGCTCCCGACACATCAGGCTGAGGGCGACAACAAGTTCCTGGTTGACTTCGTAAACAAGGTACAGATCCCCGTCAACGCTCAGCGTGGCGACCAGATACCGGTTTCCACCTTCGTTGACATGAACATCGTTGACGGTACGTTCCCGCAGGGCTCCGCAGCATATGAGAAGCGTGGCATTGCAGTTGACGTTCCCCAGTGGATCCCCGAGAACTGTATCGAGTGTAACCAGTGCGCATTCGTATGCCCGCACGCAGTTATCCGTCCGTTCATCATGACCGCTGACGAGGCTGCCGCTGCTCCGGCTTCCGTAAAGACCAAGGACGCTATGCAGCTCCCCGGCATGAAGTACACCATGGCTGTTTCTACCCTGGACTGCACAGGCTGCGGCGTATGCGCAAACATCTGCCCGGCAGGCGCAAAGGACAAGAGCAAGAGCGCACTTGTAATGAAGCCCATCGAAACACAGATGGATCAGCAGCCGGTATTCGACTATGCTGTTGCAAAGGTTTCTGACAAGCCCGAGGTACACGAGAAGTTCAAGGAAACCACAGTAAAGGGCTCCCAGTTCAAGCAGCCGCTGCTTGAATTCTCCGGCGCATGCGCAGGCTGCGGTGAGACTCCTTATGCAAAGATCGTTACACAGCTCTTCGGCGACAGAATGTACATTGCAAACGCTACAGGCTGCTCCTCTATCTGGGCAGGCTCCGAGCCGTCCACTCCTTACACCACAAACAAGGAGGGCAAGGGTCCGGCTTGGGCTAACTCCCTGTTCGAGGACAACGCAGAGTTCGGTTACGGCATGTTCCTGGCTCAGGATACCCTGAGAAAGAGAGTTCAGAAGAAGCTGAAGGACGTACGTGAGGACGCACACGATGACGCAAAGGCGCTCATTGATGAGTACTTCGCTACTGAGAACGACGGCAAGGCAACCGCAGCAGCTACCAAGAAGCTGGTAAGCGCTCTTGAGAAGTGCCCTGCAAAGGACGGCATCATTGGTGAGATCCTCGCAGCTAAGAACTACCTCTCCAAGAAGAGCCAGTGGATCTTCGGCGGCGATGGCTGGGCTTATGATATCGGCTACGGCGGACTTGACCACGTACTTGCTTCCGGCAAGAACGTGAACGTCCTGGTATTTGATACTGAGGTTTACTCCAACACCGGCGGACAGGCTTCCAAGGCTACGAACGTGGGTGCAGTTGCACAGTTCGCAGCAGGCGGTAAGGACGTCAAGAAGAAGGACCTGGCAGGCATCGCAATGAGCTACGGCTATGTATACGTTGCACAGATCTCCATGGGCGCTGACAAGAACCAGTGCCTGAAGGCTATCGCAGAGGCTGAGGCTTATGACGGTCCGTCCCTGATCATCGCTTACGCACCGTGCATCAACCACGGTATCAAGGGCGGTCTGACCATCGCTCAGCAGGTCGAGAAGGAAGCTGTAGAGGCTGGTTACTGGCATCTGTTCCGCTTCAACCCGGCTCTGGCAGACGAGGGCAAGAACCCGTTCACACTCGACAGCAAGGCTCCGACCGGCGACTACAAGGCATTCATGATGAGAGAGGTACGTTACAACTCCCTGATGCGTGCTAATCCCGAGAGAGCTACTGTTCTGTTCGACAAGGCTGTAAAGAACGCTGCCGCTAAGTACAAGCACCTGGTAGAACTCCAGAATATGTACGGCGACGAGTTCAAGCAGGATTAAATAACGGCGATAAAGGCGCATCTACTGCGTCAAAGCCCCATCGGCAGGTTTCAACCTGGCCGGTGGGGCTTTTCCTTGTATCTGCACCTTTCTCACCGTTATTTGTGTTCCTGTAATAAGAATTTCTCCCCATCGGCGACGGTGGGGAGATTTTAAGTAATGAAAGAAACTGTATCAAAAAATGCTTGACTTTGGCGTTTCGTTTGTAATATAATGATATATAAAAATTGTTGGAGGTATATATCATGTTCAATAATTGGACGCCATTCAATAAGGTACTTATGATAGTGAGCCTGCTGGCAAACGTTGTGATACTCATAATCGGGGTCTGCGCACTGTCAGACGCATTCTACTGGTTCGAGAAGAGCGCATGGATCTTTGTTGTCGCAGGTCTGTTCGGGATAATCATGGTGCATTCCATCTGGGGACTGTTCATAGAGATGTCGAAGAACATTATAAGAATAGGTGAGAGAACATCTGGCAGGGGTTCCGGCGATCCGTTCCAGCAGAACGGTAACTCCCGCATAGCACAGGCCGCTGCAAAGCTCAGCAGCATTTCAAACGAAATGCAGAACGCCCCGAAGCCTGCAAATCAGGTCCCCCCGGCTCCGGCGCAGCCTAGCGTTCCGGAAGCCAGACCGTGGAAGTGCACAAGCTGCGGCAGCGTGAATTCCCCCAGCAGCAGCTTCTGTCAGGGCTGCGGCCAGGCGAAGAGCATAGGCCTCTGGCGCTGAAACTTACAATAGAGAACCCCTCCCCACCGGTGACGGCGGGGAGGGGTTTGTGGTACAAAAGACATTATTATATTGTTGTATTATAATATTACTAGTATTATATTATTGGAGGTAATTATATGAAATCATTTTGGACGAGTATTAATAATGGATTACTTTTTTTCAGTCTTTTGCTATCCATAGTTATTTTAATTGTTGTGGCGTCAAGCTATAAAGACGTATTGTCGACCGAAATGCTGATAGGGATAATTATTCTTGGTATCAATTTTATTCTTATGGTTCACTCTTTCTGGGGAATGATAGTTGAGATGTCAAAAAACGTAATAAACGGTGGGGATCTTCCCGACTTGATCAGTAAGGAAAGCAAACGAATTTCTAAAGAGAATGAACAACTTAAAGTGAAGATAGATGAAATGTCAACAAAGTTAAGCCTGCTTACCGCCATGATGGCAAACAATCCCGGCGAAAATAAACAGAGAGAAGTTAACATTCCTCAGGGACTAATTATTAGCGATGAAGAATTCATACCCCAGGAAGTTGACGCTACTCCGATGGAAAATGAAGGCGGGAAAAAAATTGGCTGGTATTGTAGTTCGTGTATGTATGGTAACAGCAATGAAAACAAATTTTGTGAGCGTTGCGGAAATCCAAGAATGTTCAGTTGATTTTATTTATGGAGAGTATAAAAGGACGATTTTCTGCTTAGAAAATCTCAGGGCGGATCTCCTATTTCAACGTTTATCTTTCCCAAGCAGACTTACTGGGGCATACTATATTAATGTAACAACCGCCGGAGCCCGAAAGCTCCGGCGGCATGCCGTTCATATCATAACTCAGACGTAATACTGAGCCTGCGCAGCGAACATCTCGGCGTAGATCCCGCCGGGCCTGTGCACCAGCTCGTCATGCGTGCCGAGCTCCTTTATCGTGCAGTCGGAGAACACAGCGATACGGTCGCAGAATTTGCAGCTTGAAAGCCGGTGGGAGATATACACCGCCGTCTTTCCGCCCACAAGCTCGTTGAACCGGCAGTATATCTCGTACTCCGCCACCGGGTCGAGCGCCGCCGTGGGCTCATCGAGTATCACCACGGGAGCGTCCTTGTACAGCGCCCTTGCGATGGCGAGCTTCTGCTGCTCACCGCCGGAAAGCTGCACGCCGTCCTTCTCGAACTGGCGGAACATCATCGTGTCACGCCCGTGCGGCAGCGTGTTGACCTTATCCAGCAGACCCACCTTTTCAAGCACGCCGTCCACGCTCTCCGGGGAGTCCTCCTGCCCGAGCAGGATATTATCACTCACCGAAAAAGCCAGCAGCCGGAAGTCCTGGAACACCACCGAGAACAGCTTCATGTACTCGTCAAGGTCGTAGTCACGGATATTCACGCCGTCAAGGAGTATCTCGCCCTCGTCCGTGTCATACAGACGGCAGAGGAGCTTTATGAACGTGGTCTTGCCGGCGCCGTTCAGACCGACTACCGACAGCCGCTCCCCCGCTTTTATCTTTATGGAAACGTTTTTCAGCACCTGCACTCCCGTGTTCGGGTATGAGAAGCTGACGTTCCTGAACTCTATCTCGTGCGGCCTGCTGAGGTTTTCTACCTTTCGGCTGCCCTTCTGGAGGTACGGCGGGTACTCCATCAGCTTCACCGTTTCATAGGCGTAATTACAGCGCTTGACTATGTCCTGGAGATTGAATATCATGCCCTGCACGGCAGTGTTGAACGTTCCGCCGGCAGTGGTAAGCTGCGAGAACTGACCTATGGTTATCTTCCCCAGTATAGCCAGGAAGCCGAGGTACAGGTAGGTACCGAAGTCCCTCAGGGAAGTCACCACAACGTCAAGGACATTCAGCGGATACTGCTCGTCCATCTTCTTAACATCGAATTCCAGCTGGCGTTTAAGCTGTGCGGCGGACTTTGCAATGAGCGTCCCCGCAGCGCCGTATAGGCGGACGTCCTTTGCAAAGCGGATATCCTCCTGCTCGTAGTTGATGTAGTAATATATGCGGTCAACCTTTGAAAGCTCGCTGAACCACTTGACCTCTATGCGGTTCTTTCTGGCATTTATCACCGAAGAAGCCGCCAGCAGCACGCCGATTATCAGCAGCAGCCAGGGCGCATTTATCGCAAGGATAGTCACCACGCCCACTATCTTCACGGCGTTCGAGATGATATTGAAGAAGTTCATGCAGATACCGTGCAGGCCTCCGGACCAGTCGATACCTTCATTTGCTCTGTTTATCTGGTCGAGGGCTTCCTTGTTCTCGGTAAGGGCGAAATCTATGTCCATACAGCGCTCCGCCACCATCTCCCGGGAGTAGTTCAGGAACTTGTCCTCGAAGCGCTCCAGGTAGACCGTGAGCTGCATTCCGGCGGTGCCGAACAGGATATCCAGTCCCACCATCAGCGCCGCATACAGGATTATCTGCGGGACGCTGCGCTCCGGCTGGCAGAGAGCGTCCACCAGCAGCGGCAGGAATATCAGGTCGATGAACGGCAGCACGGACTGCACCACAACGTTTATCACCGACACGATGAAGTAGCGCTTGCTGAACCTCCACGCCACCGGCAGGTAGTATTTCAGCGTTCTGAGCACTACGCCGTTTTTCTTTTCGTTCCTGTCGGAATTACTCACGGACAACGCCCCCTTCCTGTGCGGGAGCGGGCTCCGCCCCGTCCTCAACGTAATACTGCGCCTGCACCCGGAACATCTCCGCATAGGCGCCGTTCTTTTTCAGCAGCTCGTCATGAGTGCCGTACTCCACCATCTCGCCGCCCACGAACATTGCGATGGTGTCGCAGAAGCGTGTTGACGAAAGTCTGTGGGATATGTACACCGCCGACCTGCTGCCTATCATTCCGTCAAAACTCTGGTAGAGGTGGTATTCTGCCAGGGCGTCAAGAGCCGCCGTGGGTTCGTCAAGCACGACTACCGGGGCGTTCTTGTAGAGTGCCCTTGCGAGAGCCATCTTCTGCTTCTCGCCGCCGGAAAGGTCCACGCCGTCGTCGTAGAGGACTTTGAGCATTTGTGTATCAATGCCCTTGGGGA
Organism: uncultured Oscillospiraceae bacterium; assembly: GCA_934454435.1. Taxonomy (GTDB): domain Bacteria; phylum Bacillota; class Clostridia; order Oscillospirales; family Ruminococcaceae; genus CAG-115. Next base: position 13,999 of record CAKSGA010000003.1, read on the forward strand.
GCTTGTCGAGCTTCTCGCCCATACCTGCGGCACGCAGGAACTCCTCCGCCTTTGCCTTGTCGGTGTTTTCGCTGAGCTGCATCGAAACGTTCTCGCACAGCGGGAAAGCGAACACCTCGACCTCCTGGAAAGCCGGGGAGAACAGCCTGAAATATTCGTTCCGGTCGAACTCCCGGATATCAGTTCCGTTGCAGAGTATCTGACCCTCTGTGACGTCATACAGCCGCAGAAGCAGCTTTATGAACGTGGATTTCCCGGCACCGTTGAGTCCCACCACTGCGAGCCTCTGCCCGGCGCTGAACGTGAGGTTCAGGTTCCTGAGGGCGTATTTCTCCTGCCCCTTGTATCTGAACGAAACGTTCCTGAACTCGAACGTGTAGCTGTCGGAACTCGGCACCGGAATGTGCTTCTCCTGAAGCTCGTCCGCATTCTTTATGTCCATGTAGCTGCGGAAGTCGTCCACCTTGGCGGAGTGCTCCCGCATTCCCCCCAGGGACTGGAGGAACTGACTGACATACATTGAAAGCGTGATGGCGCTGCCGGTATACAGTGTAAAATCTCCGATGGACATTCCGTTCACCAGCATGTCGTATATGAGCCAGCCGTAGATGAGCACGTTACGCACCAGGGATATCCCCTGCCCGAACCACACGTTCATGCTCCAGTATTTCCGGGACTGTATCCAGTGCTGAAGTTCGATATCGTTGACGTCCTTATATTTCCCGAGCAGCCACTTCTTCATACCATACAGCCGGATATCCTTTGCGTAGGAGAAATCGGTGGAAACGTCCTGCATATAGTGCATCTTGCGCCAGTGGGGAGCCATTGCGTCCCACATGACTTCCTTATCCTTTATGCGGATATAGTCGAAATACTCGAACTGAATGAACGACAGCACGAATATAATGAGCACCAGCCAGCCGTTCAGCGTAAAGATTATACCCACCGCCGTCAGGACTGCCACAAGCTGCACCGCCGTTGACCACATGTTGGTCATGAGTGCGCCGATACCCATCCACTCGCCCTCTGCGGCACGCTTTGCCTTTTGCAGCCGGTCGAGCATGTCGGGGTCCTCGAGGGACTCATACTCCATGTTCATGGTCTTTGCAATGCGTTCCTCGATGAGCTTCAGGCGGGTGTACATAAAGCCGATGTTCAGTTTTTTAGAAGCTGTGGTGTTAAGCCACATCATCACGAATTCCACCGCCGTGGTGCCGATGACCAGCCACAGCAGCGGTGTAACGTCCTTATCCGCCGAGCCCGCCTGCATGGTTATCATGTCGATGACCAGCTTTGCGATGACCGTCCAGATATAGGACATGGAGGCTCCCGCTATGCCTCCTATGACGAGGTACGCCAGGGTGCTTTTCCTGTATTTCAGGAAAGCCCTGATGATGTACCCGCAGTTCCTGAGCAAGCCGTACTCATGGTGCAGCCCGTCAGTCTGCTCTTTCTTTTTTTCTCTGTAGAATAGCATAATTACTCTCCGGGAATGGGGGAGAGAAATACAATTCCGGATCAGACCTCAACGTCTGCGTCGTAGTCTACTCCGTCCATTCCAAAACCAAAGAGCTCGTAGAAGTCCTTCCAGTAGCCGTCGATATCGGTGAATTCCCTGAAATTATCAGCATTCAGGACGTTCCAGAGCTTCGTTACCTCGTCCTGGATCTCCGGCTTCATTTCGAGATCGTCAAGACGTAATCTTCCCTCTCCGTCAACAGCGCCCGCTGCGGGCTTTCCGTCCGGTGTGAGCTTTTCAGCAAACAGGCGGTACATCTGCTCGATGCAGCCCTCGTGCACGCCCTTCTCCTTCATCACCTTATAGAGAATGGAGATATAGAGCGGCACTATCGGGATAGCTGCGCTGGACTGTGTCACCAGCGCCTTATTGACGGAAATGTACGCTTTTATGCCGTCTGCGGCGTATTTTTCGGTTATCTCCTTCGAGGTCTGGAACAGGTGAGCCTTGGCTCTGCCTATGGAGCCCTCAAAGTACATCGGGTGGGTTATCTCCGGACCGATATACGAGTAGGCAACGGTAACGGCGTTGTCCTCTATTGCGTCAGCAGCTTTCAGTGCGTCGATCCATGCCGCCCAGTCCTCGCCGCCCATTACCTTGACGGTAGCGGCGATCTCCTCCTCGGTGGCAGGCTCGATGGTGACTTCGGATACGGTATTGTTCCGAAGGTCGATGGTCTTGTTGGTGTAGGCTTCTCCGGTGGTCTTGAGGACGGAGGAATAGGTCACATCGCCGACGGTCCTCCTGGGAGCGGCGAGGCTGTATATAACAGCGTCCACCTTGCCGAGATCGGCCCTGATGATGTCGATGACTTCCTTCTTGCACTCGTCTGAATATGCGTCGCCGTTGACGGTCTTTGCATAAAGCCCGTCAGCCTGTGCAAACTTCTCGAAAGCCTTTGTGTTGTACCAGCCGGAGGTCCCGGTCTTGTTCCCGCTTGCGGGACGGTCGAACATAACACCGAGGGTCGCTGCGCCGGCGGAATAAGCCAGTGCTATGCGGCTTGCAAGTCCGTAGCCCATGGAGCTGCCTATAACGAGCACCTTCTTCGGCTTAAAACCATTATCCTCCGCTTTCTTTGACTTTACATACTCTATCTCAGACTTCACAACTGCCTCGCAGCCCACCGGGTGAGCCGTGGTGCAGATAAAACCTCTTACCTTGGGTTTAACGATCATGATGATACTCCTTCCCCGCAATAACGCAAGACACGTATGCATTACTGCGCTTTGAAAAAACTGAAAGCTGCGGCGTTCCGCAGTGCGTACAAAATTATTTTAACATATTATCAGCGAATTTACAAGGGGTAATCGCAATTTTTCTGCGGGCTTCACTCATAAGCGGTTGATTTCCGGCGGGAAATATGGTAAAATAGCAGTACATCAGGGGGTGTTATAATGAAGATAGTCAGAAGTATTCTCTGCGCATTCACAGCGCTTATTCTTACCGGCTGCTCCGGGACTTCCACCGTGCTCCCCTCCGGAGCGACCGGAACGTCCGGATCGACCGGAATGAGCGGGACGACCAGCGTATCCGGTCCGGAAGTCACCGGGACCTCGCCGGAGATCTACCCGGAAACCACGGAAAGCGAGCCCGTGGAGCCCACCCGGGAAGCCCCGCCGACCGTGGAGCCCTCAGACCCCGTGGAGGTCCGGGCGCTGGAGCTTCTCTCCGGCATGACCCCGGTGGAAAAGGCGGGACAGGTGGTGCTTGCGAGATACCCGGGAAGCTCTGCGGCGCAGGACCAGGCGGAACTCCACCTGGGAGGTTTCACGCTCTTCGCCGCCGACATTGACGGGAAGTCCCCGGAGCAGCTCACCGAAGAGCTTTCGGAGCTCCAGGCGGGGGCTGCGATACCGCTTCTTATCGCCGTGGACGAAGAGGGCGGCAGCGTGGTGCGGGTGTCGAAGTTCCCGCAGTTCCGCAGCGAGAGGTTCCCGGCGCAGAGCGAGGTGCTGGCTTCCGGCGGCGCTGACGGCGTGTATGCGGACGCCGTGGAGAAATCCGGACTGCTGGCTCCGCTCGGATTCAGCCTGAACCTTGCACCGGTGTGCGACCTGCCCCGCTCGGCGTCCGACTACATATACGACCGGGCTTTCGGCACTGACGTGGAGGAGGTCTGCGAAGCGGTGCGGAGCGCCGTTTCCGGCTACGTGGACAGCGGAATGCTCTGTGCCCTGAAGCACTTCCCGGGCTACGGCAACAATCTGGACACCCACACCGGGATATCCATTGACGAGCGTCCCATGTCCGAGCTGGAGGAGCTCGACCTGAAGCCGTTCATTGCGGGGATAGAGGCGGGAGCGCCCGTGGTGATGGTGTCCCACAACATCGTGAAATGTGTGAACGCAGAGCTCCCGGGCTCGCTTTCACCGGAAATGTACACACTGGTGCGCAGCCTTGGGTTCGATGGGGTGATAATGACTGACGACCTCTCGATGGAGGCAATAGGCACCTACTGCGGCGAGAACAGGGCAGCAGTGACGGCTCTGCTTGCAGGCGCCGACCTGCTGTGCAGCTCCGATTACAAAAACGCCGTGGCTGCACTGGTCCAGGCGGTGAACTCCGGGGAGATACCAGCGGAGCGCCTTGACGATGCGGTCCTGAGGATACTGAAGATGAAAATACGTAACGGAATGCTGGACTGAGCCCCGCTGTTTTGCAAATGCGGGAGCGGAACAGGTCACGTCCGTCACAGAAACGCCCCCGTAGGGGAGGGGCTTGCCCCTCCCGCAACCCGATAATATACAGGTTTTCACAATTTACAGGTGCCGGGCGGAAACAGGTTCCGCCCCTACAATAAATAAGGGCTGCGTGACTGGCGCAGCCCTTATTGTTCATATCAGAAGTGCAATATGTCACTTCTTGTTCTTTGCCATTCTGAGGATATCACCCATCTTGAGCCTGCTGCCGTTGTGGAGGATGATCATCTCATACACCCTGGCAACGAGCATTGCAATGAGCGCCACGAACGCCGCCAGAATGAGTATCGCAATGATCACCTGGGGCAGCGAGAGCGTCCCCAGAAGCAGCGCAGAGGGCAGCGAGAACGGCGAGCTTATCGGGAAATAATAGGAGAACATCTGCATGGGGTTGCTGGAGGCTGCGCCGGTGTCAAAGCTGTCCGCATTGAATATCACCGGGAAGTACGCCAGGTAGAATCCCAGCACGCCCAGCAGCGAATACGGCTGCATAGCCTGTGCGAGATCCTCCATTCTTCCCACGGAAGCGCCGACCAGTGCGGCGATAAGAGCAAAGAACAGGAAGCCGAGTATGAAGATCACAAGTATCAGCAGGAACGTCAGCGGACTGAGGGAACCGAAGCTGCTGGTCAGCGCCTGGGCTATCTCGCCGTTCTGACCCACCTGGAGGGAGGTATCCTGCATGATCTTCATGAGGTCTCCGCCGATGCCGAAGGGAGCCGTCACTGCAAAGGTCACAGCGCCCACCAGGCCGAGCATAAGGAACTGGAGGATCGACACAAGCCCCATTGCAAGCACCTTACCTATGACCACCGCAAGCGGTCTTACCGAGGTAAGCAGGAGCTCCATGACCCTGGAGGTCTTTTCGGTGGCTATGGACTGCGCCACTATCTGTCCATATGCGAAGATGAATATGAACAGTATCAGCGAGAACACTATCGGAACGATGTAGTTTATCATCGACTCGAACACGCTCCACTCGTCAGAGCCCGCCTGTATCCTGGAAGCGGAATAGTACCGCTGGGTCGCTGCAAAATCCTCCGGCGCAACGCCGAGCTCCACCATGCTGCGGAACTTCATCAGCGTTATTACCGAGTCCGAAAGTGAGTCCACGGAGCTGCTGTCGGTGTCCGGGGAGTAGTAGCACTTCACAGTGTAGCCGGCGATCACACCGTCATACTCCACGGCGGATATCGCAACAAGCACCCCGCCGGGCTCCGCTGTGCTGAGCTCCTCCAGCTTCGCCTGAACGTCCCCGCAGCGCTCCGCCACGGGATATCCCAGTGCGGCTATGCTTTCAGAGATGTCCTCGTCCGTGAGGACGCCGGTGTCGTCTGCGATGAAAACTTCACGCAGGTCTATCTCGGCGGGTTCGCTGTCCCCGGTGATGGCTTCCCCGGCACCGGCTATCTTGGGGATTATGTTCAGACCGGCGGTCAGTAGTATCATTATCACTGCGAGTATCACAGTCCCCACTATGAAGGACTTCGTCTTGATATACTGTACGAATGTGAAGCCGAATACTTTCTTCCAGCCCCTTGTATTACCCTTCATCAGAACCACCAACCTTTTCTATGAATATCTCGTTGAGGGAGGGCTCACGCAGCTCGTACTTTATCAGCGGAATGCCCTGTGCCATTATTCTGTTCAGCAGGGCATGCGCCTGGGCTTCCTCCCGGACGTTGAAGCTGGAGCCGTTGGGAGTGACTTCCGTGGCGGTCAGCCCGCATTCCTGCGCAAGTGCGGTGATATCGCCCTCGCATTTTACGGTGAGCTTCACTCTGCCGTAGCCTTTCTTGATCTCGTTGAGGTCGCCGTGGAGCACGGTCTTTCCCTTGTTCAGAATGACTATCCCCCGACAGAACTCCTCGATAGTGGACATCTGATGGCTGGACATGATGATGTACTTGTTCCGGCTGATCTCCTCCCGGATAACGCTCTTGAACAGCTCGGCGTTCACCGGGTCAAGACCGCTGAGGGGCTCGTCAAGTATCAGCAGCTGCGGGTCGGACACCAGTGCGGCTATGAGCTGTATCTTCTGCTGGTTGCCCTTGGAAAGCTGCTCGGCACGCATGCTGCGGTACTCCTGTACGCCCAGCCGCTCGAACCACATGTCCAGGGACTTTGCAGCGTCCGCCCGGCGCATTCCTTTAAGTGTAGCAAAGTACATGAGCTGGTCCATTATCCTGTATTTCGGGTAGAGCCCACGCTCCTCAGCAAGATAGCCGATGGACTCGTTCACGGTCTGGAATCTCTTTCCGTTCCATGTGACGGAGCCGCTGTCTGCACTGAGCATTCCCAGAATAATACGGATAGACGTGGTCTTTCCTGCGCCGTTAGTCCCCAACAGGGCGAACACGCCGGGCTCGTTCATCTCGAAGCTCAGCCCGTCCACTGCCCTGTAATCCCCATAGGTCTTTACTATATTATCGACCTTTAATGACATATCCTCACACTCCTTTTTCGCAACTGTTAATGTGTTGTATATACAGTATAATCTGTTTTGGAGAATTTGTCAAGGGGTAAAGGGAATTTTTTTTGAATTTTTTATCAGGTTGCGGGAGGGGCAAGCCCCTCCCCCTACAGTTCCGGGTCACATGTTTTATGCTGAAAGGGTCTGCGACATCATGCAGACCCCTCGTATAATATCAATTGAACCTCTCAGTTCATAACCAGCCCGACCGCACGGAGCCCCTCCGCCGTGTCCACCACGAAAACGGTATTGTCCGCCGGGTAGGAGAACGTTTCACCGTAGGAGTACACATTATGCACGTAGCTGACCCGGACGGAGAAGCAGGTATCGGAATACTGCGTGGTGCGCACCACCTTTTCCTCCGAGAAGTCGTAGCCCGTATGGTAGGTGTAGAACTGCCCCTCGTAGGTTTTCAGGTCGCCGTACAGCTTGGTGTCCTGCTGAATATAGGGAGAAACGGCAGAGAACCACACGTCGTTGGCTATATACTTTGAGTACGTCTGAGAGAATTCCATGGCGAACTCCGCAGCCCTGTCGGCGGCTTCGCCGGAGGCGTCAGGATACCTGAACAGAATTACCCCGTTATCGGAGCGCTCCGCCGGGAGCTCATTGCCGGAGCCGTCACGCACCGAAACCTCCGGCGGGTACATAAGCCCGCTCACCGTGCAGGTGCGCATTTCCGGCGCCTGCGGGAGATACTCTCCGAAGTTCTCCGTTTCGGCTATTGGCTCGGAGGTGAACTCCGTCCCCGGCAGGAGCTCCACGCCGTTTATGTAAGCGGTGTAGCCGGTGGGAAATGTCAGCGTGACCTTTTCGTTCTTCACCGGGGAAATGCCCGTGATACCCGCCGGCGAGTACAGCGGCAGGTCGTACAGTCTGTCCTTGCCGGACTGCTTCATCGTCAGGAACGCCACGGCGTCCTCACCGCACATGACGGTGTATACCGGGGCTTCGGAAGTGCTCTTCTTGATGTTCTTTTTCAGGGAGAACTTCCCGGTGAAGCGCTCGTCTGTCTGCCGCCGGAGCAGGTTCTCGTCCTCGTAGGGCGAGATGTCAGTATCAGCGGCGGCGTACAGCAGCGAAAGGTCGCCGGAGTTGAGCTGCTCCGCAATGGCGTCCGTCACGTGGTATATCTGGCTGGACTCATAATGCGCCAGGAACTGCCAGAGCTGCCCCAGTCCCACCGCCGCAGCGGAGAGCGCTCCCGCCAGAAGCACAAAGTATATCGCATAAAACACCACTGTCCCCCTGCGGGACTTTGTACGCTGACTCACTGTTCAGCCCCCTTTCCCCGGACGAGGACTGCGGTGCACATTTTGCGCAGACCGATAAGGCTCGCATTCTGGTTTATCATCTCGCCGTTGAATATCATGCTGGTGGAAGAACCACCGTCAAGGTTCGCAGCGTTCACGGCGCCGAAGTCCAGCATGACGTCACGGACGTCCGCAAGGCTTGCGCCGATGGAGTTCGACTGGCGGCCGTCTATCGTGAGCAGCAGCATAGCGCCGTCCGCCCGCTGGCCTATCGCCGTGCGGGGGTTGAGCCCGCTTCCGTCCCCGAGAGCCTCCACCGGCTCGCCGTTGACTATGAGTATCGGTCCGAACTTCACGGCGTCCCGCACGCCCATGTCCACTGCTTCCTGAACGGTCATCTTACCCACGACCAGCTTGTTTTCCCAGGTTATGCCGATGGTGTCCCAGGAATAATACATCGGCGTTCCCCAGAGCACCTCTCCCTCGGACATGACTATGCCCCAGGGCTCGCCGCCGGTCATGTGTCCGGGGCGGTCGTCAAAGCCACCGCCGTTGATGGCGCCGACTATATTGTCGTAGGAGCTGTAAATCTCCGGCAGGGTCTTTCCCTGCTCGGACTGCCCGAACTTTCCGGATATCCCCACGAACACCCTTGACGGGTCGTATACCACCATCATCTTTCCCTTGAAGGTGGAGCCGCTGACGTCGATTATGTCGATACCGTCGCCGTCAGGGTCGATGGCGGGGTCGGAAACGGCGCTGTCCTGCGCTTCATCAGGGGTGGGGATCTTTACGAGGTCCGGGTCGGTTATGTCGTCGGTCTCCTTTATGGCATTGCTGAGGGCTATCTGCTCCACAGTTTCGTCAGAAAGGAAGATGTTCGGCACCCACTTTATCGCCGAGGTCTCCCGGCAGGAGATAACAAAGAGGTTCCGTGCAGTCTCCGAGGGTCCACGCTCCATAACGTACACGACCCCCAGCAGGGCGGCGAGCAGCGCAAGTATCGTGGTGATAAGCACCAGCAGAATTCGCCGTACCACGCACCATATTCTTTTCGGCTTCCTCTTCTTGAAGCGTGGACGGGAGCGCTGCGGATCCCTGGTCTGAACGTCAGCCTGCGTCATGTGTTTTCTCCTTTCGGTCAGCATAGACCCAGTCACGCTGGATACCGAAGCTGACGAAGAACAGCACCGTATCCGTGACTATCTTTATGACGGTCTGCCAGAGGTCCGCCCCGGCGCCGAACAGCGCAGAGAGCCCTCTCACGCACAGCGCCGAAACCGTGAGCTGCGCCACGCAGAGGATATAGTACCTCACTATGGAGCACCGGATATCCGCCCCGGAGCGGAACACCCGGCTCCTGTTGAGCAGGAAGTTCACCAGGGAGGAAACTACCCGGGCACCGGCGGTAGCAATGAGTATCCTGAGCCCCTCGTCAAGCCCGTGAAGCCGGGCGGTGAGCAGGTTTATCAGCGTGAACAGCCCGAGGTCGATGAGCGAGCAGACCCCGGAGCTCAGCATGAACCGGAATATCACGGCGTAGATCTTGATGGAATCCCGGAACGGATGGAAGTGCGTACCCCTGTTATGGTCGTTATATATAGTCTGGATCTGAAGTTCGTCAAAGGGGAGTGCCAGGCGCTTCATCTCAAGCAGCATGTTGGTCTCGTACTCGAAGCGCTCGCCGCCGAGCCGTACCAGCGGCGGTAGGTAGCTCATAGGGAGGGCTCTCAGCCCGGTCTGGGTGTCACTGATCTTTATGCCGCACAGAAGCCGGAACACAAGGCGGGTCGCATTGTTCCCGAAGCGGCTTTTTGGCGGGACATTGCTGCCGGAGAAATCCCGCACGCCCAGCACTGCCCTGCCGGTTTCCGACATTTTCTGCGCACAGCGGTAAATGTCACCGGGTGCGTGCTGACCGTCGTCGTCCGTGGTGACGACCCCGGGAGAGTCCGGGAAATGCTCCAGGACATAGCTGAAAGCGGTCTTGAGCCCACGCCCCTTGCCCCGGTTGATCTCGTGCCGCAGCACAACACACTGCGGGAGCTCCGCCGCCCGGCGGAATATCGGAGCGCACTCCTCACGGCTTCCGTCGTTGACTATTATAATATGTTCAAACCCGGCGGAGATGAGTCCGGCGGCAACCTCCAACAGCTTTTCCGACGGGTCATATGTCGGGATGATTACCGGTATGTTCATATATTTCCCTCTTTTTGTGACGCAGTTGATTATTTTTGTGCAATTACCAGCGTTCTCTGTGCTGATTATAGCACATATACAGTATTTTGTAAATACAATTCCCAATATTGTAACTGTATTGTAATATATGTACAGCAGGCTCTGAAAACCATTCCCGTCACTCGGTTAGTTCGCTCTGCAACATCGTGTTGCACCTCCTCGTAAGGCATACAGCCTTATGAGGATGCTTACCTGGAGGATAAGCTGAATAAAGCGAAGCGTTACAAAATCCGATGCGTGAATTTGCCCGTTTGAACGGATCGTTTTTTCAGCGTTCCTCGCATGCGGCGCACTCTACGGTTTCCCTTTTCAAATCGCTTTTTAGAGGTTCCCAAAAATATGGTCGATAATGCGCTTGACAAAAGCTGCTGTATACTTTATAATTAAATCAACTATCAAATCAGGCAGCGGGAGGTAAGGTCATGGAAATGAATAACGCCGCCGGTACAGTACAGCCAGAGGATCCGGCGCTGGTACAGCGTTCCGAACAGGAGCTGGCAGGTATCTATTCCGGCATAAACTATATGGACTGCATAGGTGCGGTCAGGACCCTCGGATATATCTGCGAAAGCGACTTCTCACAGCAGGTCACTGAACGGTATCTTCCGGCGATTTGCAGCGGGATACAGCAGGTGCTCGACCGTGTCGCAGACCCGGGTTATTTCAGCGCCGTGCTGAATGAAGCGTCCCGGCACCCGAAGCTGAATCTCCATGAGTCAACCCGGCGATTTGTCGCAGGGGTGGAGGAGAAGTTCCGCCAGGCCGATGCGAACTCCCGCACATACCGTGGCGTGGTGTTCAGCAGTGCTGCGGAGGCTTCTGCGGCCGCCTCCGCCGACCACAACATGCAGCAGGTGATGAAATCTGTGGTACGAAGCGACCCTGCCAGCATACGTGCAGGCATTGCGGCGATAAATTCCTATGGGAGCCCCCTGGGGGCGCAGTACCTTGAAACGCTGAACGCCTGGCTCAGCGAAAGTGAGAACCGCCTGCGCACGTTCAGAGGCACAATCTACAGCACCGTTGAAGAGCGCAACGCCGCCGAAGCCGAGTTCAGGTCGTACAGCGATTATGTACGTTCGATAGACAGAAACAACGAGCAGGCAGTAGCGATGGCGTACAATTCGTTTGCATCCTGCCAGTACCCCACTACGCAGGAGCTGAAAGCGGGTCTGGTGAACATTCTTGACGCATTCGACCAGCAGCACCGCACTGTTGACGGTATACTCTTCCCCACCCTTGAGGAAGCCGGGCAGGCCAGGGGAGAGCTCCAGCAGATATCCCAGTTCATGCCGTCTGTTGATCCGAACAACGAGCCCGGGCTGCTTGAAATACGCATGCGGCTTGAGCAGATGACCACGGCGGTGCGTGACAAATATCTTTCATATGTGACAGGTCTGCTGAACAGTTATGACGCAAACATGCGCACATTCCGGGGAGTTCTGTATAACACCCGTGAGGAAGTGGCTGTGCTGCGCAGCGAGGACGAGCAGGTCAGGGGGATAATGGCTTCCGTTCGCCGGGACGATGAAGCGTCGATGTTTGCGGCACGTGAGAAGCTGGCTGAGCTGAATACTTTCCTGAGGGACGAGAACCTTGCGGTGATAGACACCATGCTGAAGCAGTACGACATGGCTATGCGCACGTTCGAGGGAGTTCTGTACAACACCCGTGAAGAGGCTGCGCTGAACCGTTCCGAAAGCATGCAGATAGATCAGGTGATGGCGTACGTGCGTCCTGATGATGAACAGTCGATACTGTCGGCGCAGGCGCAGATAAACGGTCTGACTACTGTATTCAGGGACAACGCCATGGAGCGGCTTGACAGCATGTGGCAGCAGTTGGACCAGAACGCCCGCAGCTATGAGGGAACTCTGTACGAATCCCGTGAACACGCCGAAAATGTCAGACGGACCTGTGAAGCACTGCGTTACAAGTTCCAGACGACTAACGTCTGTGACCCTGCGGGGCTTGCAGAAATAGACAGCTACATAGCCTATCAGCTTGACCCTGCGGTGCGGGAAAAGGCGCAGACCCGCATGGCGGCAGCACGTGAGGTGATAAATTACGTGAATTACGTCTATGCCCGGGACGCCCAGTTCGCCCAGGCGCCGGACAAAAACGCTGCAGAAGAGCTGTACGTACGTGCAAGGGACATAATCCCGCAGATGAACATGTACGGACTGAACCCGAGCTACATGCAGTCCCTGGCAGACAAATACCATGGGATGCTCAGCCCGGCACAGAAATTGAAACTGAAGATAAGAAAATAAAGTGATCCCCTCCATGAAGCATGGAGGGGATCGGTTGTTTTAGAACAGTTGTGTAAAGACAACGCAGACTCGATCAGAGAGTTTTTTCTGCACTGTATACGGTGATTGTTTCGGTCTTGCCAGCAGAATTCGTCAGGGTGAACTCTGTCTTAAGGCGATACTTGCCGCTTTCAAGATTGTAAGCGTGGTTGGACATGGATATTTTGCTGGAGCTAACTTTTTTGGTCCAAGGATCGTCATTGACATCATTCCAGATTCCTAACGCCCAGTACTTCTCCAGTGTCTGCTCGGCATAAATAGAAACTGTGTTTTTACCACTTGCGGAGCTTACGCAGTTTGCTGTGGTGCCGGTGAACGACAGGGTAGAAGTAGCAGAATTAGCGATTGCATATCTGGGACTTATCTGGGTGTCCTCAAAGCTGCTGCTGAGCTCCTGTGCGGAAACCTGAACAGGCACTGCAGCTGCCAGCATTGCCGATACCATAAGCATTGATACGATCTTCTTTAACTTCATGTCAATCTCCTCTTTCTGATATTGATATTTATCAAGGGACGTCGCCCAAATGTATTATACAACATCTGATCGGAAAAGTGGTGATTTTGTGAGCAAAAAAGTCGAAATTTATAAAACTTTGGCACTTTCTGCTAGTTTCAACATCTCTTCTTTGTCAAAATTGCCTAGAATTGAGAAAGCGTAATTGTCATCTGTCCAATAGATTCCTCCATCGGGCTCTTCGACACTTCCCCAGTTTATGTAAAATCCTTCATTCCTATTTACCGTTATTTTTTCTGTGGTATAGCCATCTGTTGTCAGGTGGGCATCAAAGCTTGATTTTATCGTCTGAGTAAACATGATAGAATCAAAATCATCATCTTCGCTCTGATATGTTATAATATTTTGATGCTGCTCCTGCACCTCTTCCGCCAGGTAATACCCCTCCGGAATTTCGGTAAGTGAGTAGACCTCCTGAATAGTGTCCAACTGAGAGCCTGAGAACTCGCCGTAGAACTGTGTGTTATCGTGATGAACTCTGCCGGCAAAGCCGTTGATGAACGAAACGAGAGCAGCGCCCGTAATAAAAGCCGCAAGAAAAACTGCGGCGATCAGAATTATAAGCGTCCTGCGGCTGAACCTTATCTGCCCTGAAGCTGCAGGGATATCGCCGTTGGGGTACAGAATTCGTTCCATAGCCTTTCTGTGCCGGCGGGAGAAATGATGAACAGGGACTGGCCGGGTGCAGACATAATCTTCCATACAAACGGTTTCAAGTGCGCTTAGAAGCAACTCGTCATTCATGATCCACCATTCTTTACAAAATTCATGATCCTGCCGTAGGCGTCAGCAATGCGCCTGCGGGCTGCGCTTTCAGATATTCCGAGCCTTTCAGCGAACTCCCTGAACGAGTACCCATAGACGCCCTTAAGTATCACGGCGTCCCTTTTCGCTTCTGAAAGCGTGCGGATAAACGCCACCAACTGCTCCTTGGATATCTTGCCGATTATTTCTTCTTCCATGGACATACCGGTGTCGGGGAGTTCCTCGTCAAGCTCGTCCTCCTGCGGGTCAGATTTGCTGAGCATCTGAAGCGCAACGTTCCTGATGACGATATTGACGTAAGGCAGCTTTTTATCTGGCTCTATCTCAAAGAACGACGCAGGATACCTCATTATGCGCACGAACGCTTCCTGTATTGCGTCCTCGGCTTTTATCCGGTCGTGCAGGATAGAATATGCCATATAATAGAACTGATCCTTGTATTTCTCATAAAACCCTGACAGGGTTTCACGCTCTTCGTCTGTTTCAAGAGTTGAGAGTATTGATGAGATCACATGCGGTCAGCTCCTTCAAGGCAAATTGCCAGGATGCGGAATAGGATATTACAAATGTCAAATTCCACGATAATATTATAACACAAAGTTCAATGCAAGTCAAGAGGTAAAATGAAATTTTTACCGAAAAAGCAAATATTTTTTCAGGGTTAGTATCCTTGGTAAATGTCAGTAATCAAGCCTGCAATCAATTACATTATAAATGCAAAAAAATATCAATAATTCAAACCGCCCGATCGATAGAATATATTGACAATTAAACAGGAAAATGTTATAATGTTAATACATTCAATTGGCCCAGGAGGTAATTATGGAACAAAGAAAAAAGAAACAGAGCAAGCTGCTCAGTCTGTTACTGGCGCTTGCGGTATCGCTGTCGTCCGTGTCTGCGCTCCCTGCGGGAGCTGAGGACGCAACGGATATTCAGCCCGCAATAACCACAGAGGAGGCTCCGGAAACCTCGGAAGCCACCGCTGAAACAGCAGAAGCCCCCGCAACAGCGGAAGCCACCGCAACATCGGAAGCCACCGCAGAAACCACAGAAACGACCGCAGAAACTGCGGAAGCTGTCGAGGGAACCGACAAGGTAGAACCCGTAAAGTCGAACGAAACTTTCACGATGTTATTCACTTCTACATACAGGACCGACTCCACATGGTCCTATGACGGCGGCGATTTCGACATCTCAAAGTTCGATCAGACGATCAAGGCGTCCACCTGGGAGTGGTACGGCGCCGGAGATACCGACAAGGGGTATCCCGCAAAGACCCTGGTGCTGAAGGACGGTTTTAATTTCAGTACTTCTACAGTTAACGCAATTGAGATAGAGGGTAACGCCACTATTATTATTCAGGGCGAGTGCACGGTCAGTGGTCTGGTGCATTCAATATTCTGCAGCGGCAATGCCGTGATCAAAAGCGACGTGAACAGTGACGAGACCGTCATAGGCACTCTGAATGCTGATGAGAACATAAAGGCGGACAAAACCCTGAAAATATCGGGAGTCAATATCGTATCTGAACCCATCATTGCGTCGGCTTATTGTGTGATAGAAGCCAAAACTGTTGATCTCAGCGAGTGTGATATCACAGTTGGCGGCGCATGGAAGGATCAGACCATCATTTATTCTTCGGATAACACGATCATACGCAGGGGCGTCAGACTTGACATACCCGCCGGAGTTATTGCTCTTGGTTCTGTCAATTATTCATATATAGCTGAAGTTGATGAAATAGAAAATATCAAACTTAACAACGGCACAGAGCTTACAGTTGATAATTTCCAGTGTGAGATAATGGACGGCAGCTCTTTTGCTGCTGTTGACGACAGCAAGAGAATGACCCTCCACACCGCTGAATTCTCCGTATCGTCCGAGGACCATTATCTCTATGATGAGAGCGTTTCCGATCCTGATAAGGGAAAATACTGTCTCCTGGGTGGTGAAACATACTCCTTTGATCTCAATGACTTCCTGGACGAAAAGACCCTCAAGGCATGCACCTTAAATCTGTCAACATACGATGACCGGGGAGATTCGCTGACATCTCCAAAACTGGAGGGCACCACTGTATCTATCACACCCAGGGATAGCTCAGCCAGCGGTTACACGCTTTATCTTAATCTCCTGGACGACAAAATGGAGTATAGCTCCGGAAATACCCGCATGTTCAAGTTCTGCGTTGGTGAGGTCCTGGAAATGAAAAAGCTGTCCTTCTACCACGAGGGCGATTATGTAATGGGTGAAGCTCACAAGACCTACTCCATCTCGGTTTCCGTAAACGGCAAGGAGCTCAGGGAGTATGACGAGGGTAAAGATTCCCATTATTTCATGATCCCCAGCGGGCGGGAGTTCACGTTCACGCTCATGCCTGAGGACGGATATAAGTTAGAAAATACAGAGATATGGCTGAGTGAAAATCGTAAACATCAATTCGTACTCTATATGGATACGGCTTCATACGCCATAGATGAAGACTGCACGTTTCACATTTCCATTTCCCGAACCTCAGTGCCCCAGTACATTAAGGTAGATGTTTCGGACGAGCTGCGCAAGATGTTGACTGACGGCAGGATAAAGAGCGTGGAGCTGCTCACTGCAGGAAAAAACAGTACTGTCCTCGACAGTGAAACCGATCAGTTCCCGATAAATTTAATGAATAGCGATGTCCTTAATATCCGAAGTCAAATTAAAATATGCGTATCTTCTGAGGACATAGACGGCGAATCACAACCTGCATACGGCGTAAAGTCGATCTGTGGAATATCCAATGATATCAAGTATGATAATAATTCAAAGATATACAATTTGAGTTCGATGAAATTCAACGCTGACACGGCCATCATCGCAGAAATCGGCAGGCTGTGCGACATCTCCACGCTTCATACTAACGCCGACAACAGCTCTTCCGTTTACCTTGTTAATTGTGATTATCAGCCTAATACCAATGGCAGATACTATGTCGGCGATGAATACGGAATTATGGCATTTCCTGTAAATGGAAAGCTGTTCGGCTCTGCCACCTTTAACGGAAAAAAGATAGATATGTTCATCGGGCGCTATGGATACTGGCATTTCAAGGTAGTCCCCGAAGAGGGCAGCAACGAATTCGTTCTGAATTACTCTGACATTTCTACCCTGAGAATAACGAAGCCCGAAAACGGCACGATCGAATTCCAGAGCGATATCGGACTTATCGGAGGCAGAGGGTCAGAGACCCTTGAGGACGGGACACAGGTCTACACCCTCGGTACCTGGGACAAGGTAACGCTCACTCTCACCCCGGACTCAGGCTATAAGTTGAAGTCTGCGACACTGGACGGCAAGGCAGTGACCATCACCGACAACCAGTACACGTTCAACATAGAAAAGCTGGCTGACTGGACGTTCAGCGCAGAGTTCGTGGAAAAGCCCGAAATCGTTACAGTCACCGTTGACTGCGGAGAGCACGGAAAGGTGACCCCGGGCACATCAGAATACGAAAAGGGCACTGATGTCACCCTGACCGTTACCCCGGACTCAGGCTACAAGGTGAAGTCCGTAACGCTGGACGGCAAGGCTGTGACCCTCACTAACGGCAAGTACACCTTTACAGTGCAGGCTGACTGCGTATTCAAGGCAGAATTTGAAAAGACCTCTGCCCCTGGCGGCGGAGGAAGCGGCGGACGTCCCACCAGACCCGCAACTCCCACCAACGACAACAAACCCACTATAAACGGCAACCCCGGAAGCTGGAGCGACATCGAAGTTGCGCTGCGCAAGCTTCCCGCAGGGGGCTCCGCAGTTATCTCGCTGAACGGCGAAGTAAAGATCCCCGCAGAGGTCATCAGTGCGATAGCTTCCGGCAAGCTAATGGTTGAGTTCGTTGTGGACACTGCGAAGAGCTGGCTCGTTAGCGGCACAGACATCACCGCTCCCTGCGAGGCTGATCTTTCTCTCATGCAGGGACGTGCAGACAGCTCCGCACTGCGTGGCGTGACCGGCGCTGACATCATCGTGAACGGCACGAAGATCCCGGCAAAGCTGCTGCTGAAATTCCGCAGCGAGTTCGCAGGAAAGTTTGCGAATGTGTACACGCTCTCCGGCAGTGCGCTGAAGTTCCTGGGCTGTGAGAAGCTCGGCACGGACGGCTCCGTGACGATCTCCGGCGCTAACGGCGCAGGGGAATATATCGTAATGCTCTGTGAACTCAGCGACCTCCCCGGCGACATGAACAACGACGGCGTGCTGAACGCCCTTGACGCTGCCGCTATCCTCAAGGACATCGTGAAAAGCTCCAAGGGAGAAAATCCCCTTATGGCTGACCTTGACGGCAATGGCAAGGCAGACGCCCTGGACGCTGCGGCTGTTCTTAAACTCGTGACCCTGAACTAAAGAAAACACGGTATTAATATTGATGTGCTGCGATTTTTCGCAGCACATCTTTTTTGCAGGGGCGGAGCTTGTTTCCGCCACTGCATATCTGACATGTTATGCAAAAGAAAATCGGCTGCGAATAACTCGCAGCCAAATTTATATTTATGCAGCGCAGAACACGAACTGCACCAGCAGCATGTACACCACCGTTCCGGCGGCGATGGAAAGCAGCATCTTGCGCTTCCAGATATGCAGCCCCGCAGTGACGACTCCGGCGATAAGTTCCGGGAGTCCCCAGCTGAATTCCGTGACGTTCACTTTACGCAGGCAGTACACCACCAGCATTGCGAATATCGCACCCGGAAGCATTTTGCCGAGATACTGCACATATTTCGGGGTCGTGCGGTCCGGACGGAACACCAGGAACGGCAGGAACCTCGTCAGCATGGTCCCCACACCGCACAGCGCTATCGTTATGACATGCTCCATAATTGGCATGTCAGTCATACCTGAAGCCCTCCCTCCGCTCGATAGGCTTCCGGAATGCCGTCAGCAGGACCAGAATGCATATCATGGTCGGGATAAGGAAGTTGTCCGCCCCGAATATCAGCAGGCATGCAACGCCTGAGAGCATTCCCGCCCAGGCGCTGTAGTGGTGCTTCTCCTTGAGCCACTGTTCAAGAAAGATCACGATGAACATTGCTGTCATGACGAAATCCAGTCCCTTGGTGCTGAACGTGATAAGGTTCCCGAGAAGTCCCCCGAGGGTAGCCCCGCCTACCCAGTAGAGCTGGTTCAGCGCCGTCACGAAGAAGTAGAACCACCCACGGTCGCAGTCCTGCGGTATTTCGGCGGTGTAGTTCACGCTGAACGTTTCATCGCACATGCCATATATAAGGTAGAATTTCTTCCAGCCCATGCCCTTGAACTTGTCCAGCATGGATATGCCGTAGAACAGGTGACGTGCCTGTATCATCAGCGCAACCAGAAACACCTGCAGCGGTGCGAACGGCGAAAGCAGCATCTCCACCGCCAGGAACTCCAGGCTCCCGCCGAATATCACCAGCGCCATCAGCATGGGGTAAACGAAGCTGAACCCCTGCACATTCATGTAGATACCGTACGCCATACCAAGGAACAGAAATCCCGCCAGTATAGGTATTGTCTGCGGGAATGCCGCCCAGAACGAGCGCCACACTACCCCGCTGTCTTTCTTTTGTTCTGCCAAAGGTATGCCTCCATTTTATCTTTTGTTCTGATATAATTATACACGTTTTTCGATTTTTTTCAAGAGATGATTTCTGAGCCGAACTGAGCGTTGATGAACGCTATTGACTATTTAAGCAATTGCGCTCCCGGGGAAGCAGTATAGCACTATACATAATGCACAAAATAAATCAACTTATGTTGTGCATTTATACAAATGTAGCGTCCGCTTGAACATTTTTGAGCCAAAGCACTTGAAATTGAACTAAAGTTATGCTATTATATAGTCAGGACAGGTCAGATAAGTCCAGAAAAGTCCATATACGATCATGATCAAGAGGGAAACGCAATGCTTACAGAAGAACGCTTACAGATAATCACCGATACAGTCAACAGCCGCAGCAGCATAACCATCGCTGAACTTTGCAGGATACTTGACGTGTCGCCATCGACCGTCAAAAGAGATCTGAATAATCTCGCAGAAGCGGGTAAAATAACAAAGGTCAGGGGCGGTGCGATAGCACTCGGCGAGAGCTTCTCAGCAATAGAAAGGAACGTGGAGGAAAAGGCGGCGATCTTCACCGCAGAAAAAACGGCGATCGCAGAATACGCAGCTTCCCTCATAGAAGACGGCGACTTCGTGTTCATCGACGCAGGAACCACCACCGAAAAGATGATAGATCACCTGCCCCAGAGGGACGTCAGCTTCGTGACGAACGGCTTCATTCACGCAAAGAAGCTGGCGCAGAGAGGGTTCATGGTGTACATCACAGGCGGAACGATAAAAGCCTCCACCGAAGCAATAATCGGCGCTGAATGCGTGATGACCCTGCGCAACTACAACTTCACCAAGTGCTTCATGGGAACGAACGGTATCTCCACCACCGCAGGCTTCACCACGCCGGACGTGAACGAAGCCCGGGTCAAGACCGCAGCTATCGAGAGCAGCCGTAAGGCGTTCGTCCTCGCAGACCACTCGAAGTTCGACGAGATAAGCTCGGCAACGTTCGCACAGCTCAGCCGGGCGGAGGTCATCACCGACACCCTCACAAAGAGAAAATACGCAGAATTCACAGCCATCAAGGAGGTGCTGTAAATGGTCTATACAGTTACATTCAATCCCGCAGTAGACTACATCGTGCGCACAAAGGAGCTCGTCCCCGGCGCAACTAACCGCTCGGAAAGCGAGGAGATATTCTTCGGCGGAAAGGGCATAAACGTTTCGATAGTGCTCAGCGAGCTCGGCATAAAGTCAAAGGCGCTTGGCTTCATCGCAGGCTTTACCGGGGAAGCGATCGAGAAGGGCGTCGCTGAAAAGGGCATAGACGCCGATTTCGTAAGGCTCGAAGAGGGCTTTTCCCGCATAAACGTCAAGATAAAGTCCGGTGAGGAAACAGAGCTCAACGGTCAGGGCCCCAGGATACCGGAGGAAGCCGTGCAGAAGCTCTTCACGAAGCTTGACGAAATGCAGGACGGCGACACGCTGGTGCTTGCGGGGAGCATTCCCTCCTCACTGCCGTCGGACATCTACGAGAGGATACTCGCACGGCTGGAGGGGAAGAATATCCGCACGGTCGTGGACGCCACAAAGGACCTGCTGGTAAAGGTCCTGAAGTACAGGCCGTTCCTGATAAAGCCGAACAATTTCGAGCTCGGCGAGATCTTCGGCGTGGAACTCAAGACCACTGACGAGATAATCGAGTACGCCGGCAAGCTCCGGGAAATGGGCGCACGGAACGTGCTCATTTCCATGGCGGGGGACGGTGCGGTGCTCCTTGACGAGAACGGAAAGACCCACGTCTGCGGCGTCTGCAGGGGCGAGGTGAAGAACTCCGTCGGCGCCGGGGACTCCATGGTAGCAGGCTTCATAGCAGGCTGCGAAAAGGTCGGCTACGAATATGCGCTGAAGCTCGGCACGGCGGCAGGCGGAGCCACTGCATTCTCAGAGGGACTTGCCACAAAGGAAAAGATAAACGAGCTTATCGCTCAGCTGGTATAACAAGATCACAGGAGGAAAACATTATGAGGATAGTTGACCTGTTAAATAAGGAAAGCATTCTCCTCGGAGCAGCGCCCGGGAGCAAATCCGAAGCGATAGATATGCTGGTAGACCTCCAGGTAAAGGGCGGCAGGATAGCAGACAAGGAAGCCTACAAGCAGGGCATTCTCGCCCGTGAGGCAATGAGCAGCACCGCAGTCGGCGAGGGTATTGCGATCCCCCACGCAAAGAGCGAAGCGGTAACGGCTCCCTCCCTGGCGGCAATGACGGTCCCCGGCGGCGTGGACTACGAAGCGATGGACGAGGAGCCCTCCGACCTCCTGTTCATGATAGCAGCTCCGAACAACGGTGACGTCCACCTTGAAGTACTCTCACGGCTGATGACCCTGCTGATGGACGAGGACTTCCGTGCGAAGCTGATGGCGGCAAAGGACAAGGACGAGTTCCTTGCAGCGATAGACGCAGCGGAAAGCGAAAAATACCCTGACGAGCCCAGGGCCGAAAAGCCCGCCGGACAGGGCGGATACAAGGTCCTTGCAGTGACCGCCTGCCCCACCGGCATCGCACACACCTACATGGCGGCGGAGGCTCTCGAAAAGGCAGGCAAGCGCCTGGGCATTTCAATAAAGGTCGAAACGAACGGCTCCGGCGGCGCAAAGAACATTCTAACCCCCGAGGAGATAGCGGAGTGCGACGGTATCATAGTTGCGGCAGACAAGACGGTCGAGATGGCACGCTTCAACGGTAAGAAGGTCATTTCGACAAAGGTTTCTGACGGCATAAAGATACCTGACGAGCTCATTCAGCGCATTGAAAAGGGCGACGCTCCAGTCTACCACAGCGAGGGCGGAAGCTCCGATACAGGCTCCCTGAACGGTAGGGAGAGCTTCGGCAGGAAGCTGTACAAGCACCTGATGAACGGCGTTTCCAACATGCTTCCGTTCACCGTTGCCGGAGGCATCTTCATCGCCCTGGCGTTCCTGATAGACACCATCGCAGGGGCTCCGCAGGACGACAGCTTCGGTACCTTCACAGAAGCCGCAAGGTTCTTCAAGACCATCGGCGGATTTGCATTCAATTTCATGGTTCCGGTGCTCGCCGGATATATCGGCAAGAGCATCGCTGACCGGCCCGGCTTCCTGGTAGGTCTGGTGGGAGGATACCTTGCTTCCACCGGCTCAACGTTCGCAAATATCGGCGGAGATGTTCCATCCGGCTTCCTGGGGGCTCTGCTCGCTGGCTTTGCGGGAGGATTTGCGATGTTGGGTATTGAGAAGCTCTGTGACCATATGCCGAGAGCCCTCAACGGTATCAAGCCCGTGCTCATATATCCGCTTGCGGGTCTGGGTATCATAGCGGTATTCATGTGCGCCGTGAACCCGTTCATGGGCATGATAAACACCGGTATCTCCGATCTGCTCAGCACAATGGGTGAGAGCAGCAAGATAATCCTCGGCGCCGTGCTCGGTGCAATGATGTCCATCGATATGGGCGGTCCGTTCAACAAGGCGGCGTATGTGTTCGGAACAGCGGCTATCGCCAGCGGGAACTACGACATCATGGCAGCGGTCATGATCGGCGGAATGGTACCCCCTATCGCCATCGCACTTTCCACCACGTTCTTCAGGAACAGGTGGACCGAGGAGGAGCGCAAGAGCGGTCCCGTGAACTATATCATGGGTCTGAGCTTCATCACCGAGGGCGCTATCCCCTACGCAGCTGCTGACCCGCTGAGAGTTATCCCCGCATGCATGGTGGGTGCTGCGGTCGCAGGCGGACTTTCTATGGCGTTCGGGTGCACACTGATGGCTCCCCACGGCGGTATCTTCGTTTTCGCAGTAGTCGGCAACTGGCTGATGTATCTGGTTTCCCTGGTGGCAGGCTCACTGGTGGGAATGCTGCTGCTCGCCCTGCTCAAAAAGAAGAAAGTCGCTGCACAGTAAATGATCATTTATAAAGAACAGAAGAAAGAGATATGACCGTAAAGCGGGGGCGCTGCGGCGCTCCCGGGAATCTGAATAAAGTTTAAGGAGAGTATCATCATGGTAACAAAAACAGTAACAGTAAAGAACGCACAGGGTCTGCACATGCGCCCGGCAGGAATTCTCGCAGCAGAGATGAAGAAGTTCGCAGGCTGCACAGTAATGCTCAGGACCGCTGAGAAGTCCGCAAAGGCTTCCGCCGTAATGCAGATAATGGCGGCGGGCATAAAGTGCGGCACCCAGGTGGAGATCACCGCAGACGGCGAGAACGAGCAGGCAGCGCTCGACAAGGCGGTTGAACTGTTCGAGAGCGGCTTCGGAGAAGAGTAAGGCACGGTTCGGAATTCCTGATCGACTGGGGGTATCATCATGAAAAAGTATACCGGCAAGGGAGTTTACGGGGCGATCGCAATCGGGAAGATCTCCGTATTCCGCCGTAATGACGCAGCAGTCACCCGCATACATGTAAGCGACACCGCCGCTGAAAAGGCACGCATAGCAAAGGCAAAGGAGATCGCCACGGCGCAGCTCCAGTCCATATACGAAAAGGCGCTGAAAGAGGTCGGAGAGACCAATGCGCAGATATTCGAGATACACATGATGATGCTTGAGGACGAGGATTACAACGAGTCCATCGAGAACATCATCAACACGCAGTCCGTCAATGCGGAATACGCCGTTGCAGTCACTGCTGACAACTTTGCGCAGATGTTCTCCGCCATGGAGGACGCCTACATGCAGGCACGTGCGGCGGACGTCCGGGACATCTCGAACCGGCTCATCGCCGTGCTTTCCGGTGCGGGACAGGACGGTGCGGAGAGCTCCGACAGCATGATAGTCTGCGCTGAGGATCTGGCGCCGAGCGAAACCGTTTCTCTGGACAAGGACAAGGTACTGGCGTTCGTAACGGCGCATGGTTCCTCGAATTCGCACACTGCGATACTGGCAAGGAACATGAATATTCCGGCGGTCATCGGCGTTGGCAGCGAGTTTCTGAGCGAGATCTCCGCAGGCCAGACTGCAATAGTTGACGGCTACACCGGCGAGATTTACGTTGACCCTGACGACAGCCTCATCACAGAATACACAAAGAAACGCACCGCAGACGATGAGAAAAAGCGCCTGCTCCAGGAACTCAAGGGCAAGGAGAACGTCACAAAGGACGGCAGGCACATCAACATCTATGCGAACATCAGCGGCGTGGACAACATCGGCGCAGTCCTGCTGAACGATGCCGGCGGGATAGGGCTGTTCCGCAGCGAGTTCCTGTACCTCGGCAACAGCGACTTCCCGACCGAGGATCAGCAGTTCCAGGCATACAAGCGTGTTCTTGAAAGCATGGCGGGCAAGAAGGTCATAATCCGCACCATGGACATCGGCGCAGACAAGCAGGTGGACTACTTCGGCCTGAAAAAGGAGGACAACCCGGCGCTGGGCTATCGTGCGATACGCATTTGCCTGACCCGCCCGGAGATCTTCCGAACACAGCTCAGGGCGCTGTTCCGGGCTTCGGTTTACGGGAATCTCGGTATCATGTTCCCGATGATAACCAGCGTGTGGGAGGTCGAGAAGATCCTCTCCATCTGCGAGGACGTCAAGGCGGAACTGAAATCCGAGGAAATCGGCTATTCCGACAAGGTGGAGCTGGGTATCATGATAGAAACTCCGGCGGCGGCTCTCATCAGCGACAAGCTGGCTCCGCTGGTGGATTTCTTCAGTGTGGGCACCAACGACCTCACACAGTACACCCTGGCGTGCGACCGCCAGAACCCGGACATCGAGCAGTTCATCGACACCCACCACGAAGCCATTCTGCGGCTCATCGAAATGAGCGCCGGGAACGCCCACAAACACGGTGCGTGGATAGGTATCTGCGGCGAGCTGGCGGCGGATACATCGCTTACCGAGGAGTTCCTGCGCATGGGGATCGATGAGCTTTCAGTTTCGCCGACATTCGTGCTGAAAGTACGTGAAGCGGTAAGAAATATCGGCTGAACCCCGCAATAGAATAAATGTGACCAGCAGTTTTTACGCTGCGGGTCACTATATTATTTCAGCTCAAAGGTCTGACTGCATATGGACACCGAAGTGATATCCGCAGGGTCAACAGGCTGTGCGAACAGACCTACAACACCCTCGCCATTATCATCGCTCCACATATAGCCGACGCCCTCTGTGAGCTCGACTGGTCCTTCATCATCTGAGATTACAAGGTCAAGGTAATAGTAGCCAACGCCGCCCTTTTCAAATTTGGAGGTGTCCGCTTCCACATATGCACGCCAGCTCAGCGGGGAAACACCAAAATACTTCACAGTGCCGATGGAATCATCGCCATACATTATCCGGTTGTTCTCATTCCTGCTGAGCTCTACCGGCTGGTTTATCTCATATGTTTTGCGCTCGAACAGCTTGAAATCCAGCGGTATCTCGACATGAAGCCCATCATCGCCGAACGAAAGGATCTCTTCGCCATTGTTCGGGTCATCTGAATCTACAGCGGTCGGAACATATCTGCTGACTTTCATGAAATCCAGCGTCAGCGTCTTTCCCTCCCAGGAATATTCAGGCGACATGCTCGGCATAGTGTAGCAGTGCAGGATATTCCCCTCCTGCGAGATAATGTCATCATCGAACGCAGTCACCATGCCTAATTCCGGCTGTTCGTCAAGGGACTTGTCTACCGCATCCGGAACTGCTATGACCTGCCATGCCGTCCAGCCCGCCTTTGGCGAATAGTCGAAGTCCTCGTCAAAAATGATGTCATACAGCACATACGCCATGAAATCATCAGCGCATATGCCCTTGATGTTCAGCTTGAAATCATCAAAGCTGTACCAGAGGTCGAGCTCCTTGCCGCCGGAGAGATAATCAAAGGGCTCCGCCTGGCTTACAGGCAGGGTGGTTTCAGTGCCTGCGGTGGTCTGCTGAGCCTCGTCAGTGGAGTAAACAGTTTCGTAATAAGCGCCGCCATTGACCACGACATTATTATTTGCCTGGCTGAACGCACTGTTGAAGCTCCAGCCGGTCGCCGCACCCACGCTGACTGTAGCCGTTGCGAGCACCGCTGCCGCCGCTATTATCGTCACCGCCGTGCGGTTGAGCCTGCGCTTTTTGCTCTCGTTGTTCTTATCCATATTTTCCGCCCTTTCAATAACGTTTCTTACGATAGTTCCGTTGTCTGTCGGGGGAGTGATCTCAGAGAAGCTCTCCCTGAGCCGTTTTTCAATACTCATCGTAGCCCTCCTTTATAAGAAGCTGCTTTAACTGCTGACGTGCCCTGGATAACCGGGTAGTCACCGCTGTGGTCTTTTCACCGAGGACTTCCGCTATCTCCTTTATCGGCATGTCCTCATAGTAGAACATGTACAGCACTATCCGGTGCTTCTGGCTGAGCCGCATTATCTCCGGCAGCAGACTGTCACGGTGCTCCGGCTCGGCGGGAAGCTCCCCGGCTTCCTCCAGCGGGACTGTCGTGCGGTATCTGAACGACCGCAGCAGGTTCCTGCTCCGGTTGATCGCCACACGTATCAGCCACGCCTTTATGTGCTCGTCCCCGGTGAACTCCACGCCGGACGTATACAGCGCCAGGAATGCGTCCTGGGTGATATCGTCGGCGTCCGCTGAGTTCCGCAGACAGCAGTATGCCGCCCTGTACACCGTGCCGCTGAATTTCTCCACCAGCCGGGTCAGTTCCTGTTCGTCCATCGTTACTCCTCCGTATTGAAAGGCCTTTCATATATAATACACCCGGGCAGTCAGTTTTGTCACATCTTTTCCGAATGACTTTCACAAGAAAAGAGGGCGGCCTGCTGATAAGCAGACCGCCTCAGTCTGTCGAAAAACTTATCAAATTTTGCGTAGCATACTGAAAGTTTTCGGTCCAGCCTTTTTCAAAAGGCTGGCAGGTCGAGGGCAGCGCCCTCGTCTGCCGTTAGGCACGCACTTCGTGCTTAGCCTTTGCAGACGGCGAAATCTCTACGGCTAAAAAGCGCTAAAGGGGTGTGGGGGAAAACAAGAGTTTTCCCCCACAGTTTCTTTCAAATTTTTTACCGTAATGACTTTTTCGACAGTCTGGGGCGGCCTGCTGATAAGCAGACCGCCTCTCACTATTTGATTTCCTGTTATTTCTTCTCAAAAATGAGTATCTTCTCCGCAATGCCGTGTATCAGCGGGAGCTTCTGGAAAGGCTTCAGAACAGGCATTATGACCGCCATACCCCTTACGATGTCATCGTTCTTCACCATGCGGAAGCCCTCGCCCATTGCACCCAGGTCCTCGAACCTGTCAGCGCCGAACACGAACTTCGCTCCCGTTTCCTGTATGGACTTCTCCGCATGCTCCTTGTTCACCCAGCGCTTGCTGAGGCACTCCAGAAAGACCGTTGCATTGTCAAAGCTGTCACGTATGATAGACAGCATCTTTGCGTTCTCCTCCGCCGTGAGGTACATCGAAAGACCCTCTATCACGAACAGCATCTTCCCACGCTTCGTGACCTTTTCTGCCCATGCCGGGTCCAGCACCGATATGCCTATCGTGGACACCCTGCCGCTCTCGTTATAGATGGCGTCCCGCACCTCGATGGTTTCCGGGAGGTCCACGTTGTACCAGGTTATCCTCCCGTTGTCCATCCGATAGAACCGGGTGTCAAGTCCGCAGGCGATGTTCACTATGGTGCAGTCCGGGTTCTTGCTGATGAAATCGCTCACCAGCTCGTCAAACACTATCGTGCGGGCTATAACTCCGTCGCTCATCGTGGCGTCCTTCTCTGCCTTTGAGAAATCATAGTCTATCTTCTCAACAAGCTCTATCGCCTTGGCGTCATAGAATTTGTGGTTCTTCGTGCGGGAATACTTCGCCCTTGCATAAAAGCTCTGGAGCATGGTTTCCGCCGCTCCCGTCAGGACTGGCTTGATCTTTTCTTCACTCATGTGCGGTTCCTCTCTTTCGGACGTTCTGCTTTTTGCCGGGTTATTTGAATAAGTGTTCATGCGTTCATTATATCACTTTCAGGGAATTAGTCAACACTAATAAGCAAAAATGCGCAGCTCCCGGCGGTTTTTTGTACGACTGTACAACGTCAACTTTTCACCATACCCTCAAACTGGGAAAAATCACAACATAAAAAACGCCACGCACGCTCTCATCGGAACGCACGTGGCGCTGTTCTGTCATCCCGCCGTTTTTTCCTTTATCGGGAGATACTCGAACGACTGCTGCTTCGCCCTGGCTTCAAGCTCCGGAGATACCCCGGGCTCGACATTCGCAAGGACAAACAGCCCGTGGAAGCCCTCCGCAGCGTCGTTCACCATTGCAATGAGCTCCTCGGTCAGCCTGCCGGTTATAAGGAACACCACCGAAGCTCCCCGGCTGCCATCTGCAATGAGCTGCCGCAGCTCCATCGTATCAAGGGAAGTCGGCATGACCGCCGTCGTGTCATAGAACCGCTCGAAATCCGACATATCCCGGATATCCATGCGATAATCGCCATTCATCGTGCCGAAATCCACCCGGGTGCTGACCCCGCTCTTCACCGAAGCCATCGTTATCGCTATCGCCGCTTCTATCACGGCGTCCGCCTGCTTCATCGCCATTCCCGGGTCGGGCAGGTCGGCGGAGCTGCGGCGATAGTCGCACAGCACCACGGAGCGTCGCTCGGTAGTCTCGTCATACTGCTTTATCATCAGCTCGTCCAGCTTCGCCGTGAGCTTCCAGTGCACCAGCTGCATCATGTCGCCCTGGACGTACTCCCGCACATGGGAGAACTCCTCACGCTCGCCCCGCAGCAGCTGGGTCGGGTCGGTGCTTTCCTCCCCGGGAGCCTCTGCGATGAGCTCGCCAAAATCCAGCTTCCTCGGCAGGAATATCAGCGTAGCCTCACTGGTGAGCTTCCTGCCTATACGGATTATGCGCAGCGGGTCGAAGAACGCCGCACGGCTTATCTCTGCGGCATACGCGCCACGGTAGCGGTGCATGACCTGCACGGACACCCTGCACTTCCCCAGAGGCGGCACTGAAGCGTATATCCGCTTTGATGTGAACAAACCGTAGTCCCGGTCGGGAAGATTGCACCTGAGCTCCACCGGCGCACATGGGAAAACCGAACGGCTGCGGACATATATCCACAGGTCGAATGCCTCGCACTTCTGACGCACTATCCTGGGTCCGCCGGAGCCCGCCCGGTCAGATGGATCAGCGAAGCCGATATCAGTAGTCCTGCTGCATATCAGCACGCATACCGCCGCAAGGACGGGATAGCACAGCACAGCGATGAGCAGCACCGCCGAAAGCCTGCTCTGGTACGCAGCGGAGAACACCACCATCGCCAGAGCGAGAATGATATAGATAAGTCTGTTCCTGGCCATGGCGCCCTCTCAAATGCTGCGCCTTACCGGCGGTGCGACTGAGGAAACGGCGTCCTGGAGCACAGAAGTGACGTCCATACGGCGCAGCTTCATCTCCTGCCGAAGAACTATCCTGTGACTGAACACCGGTATCATGAGCCTTACGATATCCTCCGGCACGACATAGTCCCTTCCCTCAAGATAAGCGAACGCCCTAGCCGCCTGGAGTATCGCCAGGGAAGCACGGGGGCTGACTCCCAGCTCCACGCCGCTGTTCGCCCTGGTCGCCGCCGAGAGCTCCGCAATGTACCTGCATATGCTGTCCGCAGCCTGTACCTGCTTCACCTCGTCAATGCAGGACTGGAGCTGCTCCCCGGTCATGACCTGCTGCACCTCGTCCACGGGGTTTGCGCTCAGTCGGTCGAGAAGAATGCCTGTTTCCTCCTCAACGCTGGGATAACCCATGCTGATACGTATCATGAAGCGGTCGAGCTGGGCCTCGGGCAGCGGGAACGTTCCCACATAGCCCTGGGAATTCTGCGTTGCGATAACCATGAACGGAGATGGCAGCGCATGCACTACGCCATCTACGGTCACGTGCTTCTCCTCCATCGCTTCCAGCAGGGCGGACTGGGTTTTCGGTGAGGTACGGTTTATCTCGTCCGCAAGCAGGATATTGGTCATGACCAGACCCGCACGGTACTCGAAGCGGTTCTCCTCCCGGTCGAACATCGTGAAGCCGGTTATGTCCGACGCCATGACGTCCGGCGTGAACTGCGCACGTCTGAACGCAAGTCCGGTCGCCCTGCCGAGAGCCATTGCGAGGGTCGTCTTTCCCACGCCGGGGACGTCCTCTATCAGCACATGGCCCTGCGCCAGCATTGCGGTGAGAATGAGCTGCACCGCCTCCTGCTTTCCCTTTACTACCTTTGATATCTCAGCCGCCAGCCGTCCCATGAGCTGACTGCCGCTATTCGTATAAGACATTTATGCTCCTTGTCGTTTCCTGTTCGATGCTTGTATAAGCAAGCTTTCCCTGACCTTACCAGAGATATTTCATATTTATTATAGCATATTGTCAGATTTTATTCAACCACTTTTTCCGGATTTTGCGTGCAAAATAAATCGTTTATTTCAGATAATCCCTCGTATAAGTCTTGACATCGGGGTAGTGTAGAAATAGTTCTGCCGGAACATCTCCTGCGGCGTTGCTTCGTTTATCATTTCGCCGTTGAACAGCATTCCGCAGAGGTCCGCACAGCCTGCGGCGAACTCTGCGTCATGGGTCACAAGAAGCACCGCCGTGCCCTGCTGCGCTATCTCCCGCAGCATTGCCGAGAGCTCCAGGCGGGCGGCGGCGTCCGTGCCCTTTGTAGGCTCGTCCAGCAGGAGTATCTCCGGCTTCCCGGCAAGCAGTTTCGCAAGCGCAAGCCTCTGGCGCTCGCCGCCGGAAAGGTCGAGAGGGTCCCGCCCGGAAAGGGCAGAGAGCCCGAATTTCCCGAGCTGCTCCGCCGGAGCCTCCTCTCCCGCCGTTTCCCTTGTGAACAGCAGGCAGGGGTCCTGGGGGAGATATGCCGGGACGGCACCCCTTTTCAGCCGGACACGTCCGCCGGTGGGCTTCAGCATGCCGTTTATGACCTTCAGCAGCGTGGATTTTCCACTGCCGTTGCCGCCTATCACCGCATATATCTCCCCCGGGTACAGCGAAAGGTCCGTCCCCCGGAGCACGTCCGGAGAGGTCCTCCCCCAGCCGGCGTACAGTCCCTTTACCACCACGGCGGGCTCCCCCGCAGGGGTGAACTCCCGGGACGGCGCCGTAAATTTCCCGGAATGCTCCTGAATATATCGCATGCACAGACCGTCCGAGCGCCCCTCCCTTACCGACACCGGGGACGCTCCCGACTTGCCCCCTGCCCTCAGCCAGACCCTCTGGGAAGCGGTCAGGGCGCTGCGCATAGGGTGGCCTTCCGGCAGCCGCTCCGCCAGGAGCCCGGGGACGCAGTCTGCGATGACGCTGCCCCTGTCAAGAACTATCACCCGGTCGGAGATGGGCAGGAGCTCCTCCAGGCGGTGCTCGGCGGCGATGATGGTTACGCCGAAATCCCGGTTGAGCCTGCGTACCGTGTCAACAAAATTCTGAGCCGCCAGCGGGTCGAGCTGAGAGGTCGGCTCGTCCAGCAGCAGGAGCTCCGGGTGCAGCGCCGCCGCAGAGGCAAGGCACAGAAGCTGCTTCTGACCGCCGGAAAGGGTCGCCGTGTCACGACCGAACAGCGGTTCCAGCCCGAAATATGCAGCAAGCTCGCCTGCCCGGCGGCGTATCTCACCCTGGGGCATGCCGACGCTCTCGCAGGAGAATGCAAGCTCATGCCAGACCTTATCTGTGACAGTCTGGGCTTCGGGGTCCTGCATGACGAACCCCACGGCGGAAGCCTCTGCCACGTCCGGCTTCCTGCCGACCTCACAGCCCCGGAAGCGCACGCTGCCGGAAAGCTCCCCCCTCGGCTGCAGGCCGGACTTCATCAGCCGCAGCAGTGTGCTCTTTCCGCAGCCGGAAACTCCGCACAGCGTGACGAACTCCCCGGGCATTATGCGCAGGCTGACGTCCCGCAGGACTGCCTCCCCGCCGGGATAGGAAAAGCTCAGGTGCTCGGTTTCTATCTGGGGAACGCTCATTTTATCCACCATTCCGGGGTTATCTCCCCGAGCGTGATAGTCCTGCCGGTGTCATAGTCCAGCATTATCCCGATGTCCTTATATTTTCCCGGCATGAGCTGCACCATCAGTTCACGGCAGGCTCCGCAGGGTGCACCGGTCGTGCCGTCCGGCATTACCGCAAGCACCTTTGATATCTCCTGCTCGCCGTTGGTTATCATGTTGAATATCGCATTGCGCTCGGCGCATATTCCCAGGGTGGAGCAGGTGTCTATGCAGACCCCGGTGTATATCTTCCCGGAGGAGGACAGCACCGCCGCTGCAACTCCCCCGGCTTCTACATAGCGGGAGATAGTCCTGTCATTCTGGACTGACTTCGCCGCATCGTACATTTCTTTCCATATCTTATCCATAACGTATCCTTTCATAAACAGCCACCGCAGACGGTAACAGGCAGAGCGCCCCGAAACCGCAGTAAAGCGCCATATCATTGAACTTTGTGCCGATCTCCGACACCGCCGGGTAGAACCAGAAGCCCCCCGCCCCGCACGCAGTCAGTGCAATGCAGGCAGCGGTCAGTGAAAACACGCCGCATAGGGCGGCAACGGTCCCGGCGGTAAGGCGGTAGACCGAGAAGCTGGTCCGGCGGGAGGTCCCATAGCCCCTGGCACGCATGGACACCGCCGAGTCCATCGCCTGCTCAGCGGAGCGCCCGAGGGACGCCGAAAACGCCCGCAGGTGGTCTTTCAGCGTGGGGTTCTCACCGGCAAGCACCGCATTATATTCCCGGGTCCTGCGAATGAACATAGGAATGAACCTGACAGCGCAGCTCAGCACCAGACCCGCCGAGGGCAGCGCCCGCCCGAGCAGCCAGATATATTTATCGCTTGGCAGGAACCTTACGGAGCAGTTCCCCCACATGCATACCGCCGCCAGCATGACCCCGGTGAAAGCGCCGTACAGCAGGGCTTCCAGCGTGAATGCAGCGTCCCCGACAAAAAACAGCGCCGTTTCGCCGTTATGGACGAAAGCGAAATTCGCCAGTGCAGCGGCGAGGGCAATCACAAGGTACCACCCGGCTCCGTGGAGCCTGTCGGAGAGCGCTGCCAGCAGCAACGCCCCGGTAAGGGACTCCAGAACAGCCACGGGGCTCCCGGCAAAGGCGGTCAGCCCGAGCACTGCGAACAAGTACGCAAAGCAGACCGCCGGGTGCATTCGTTCCAGCCTTCTCAAATCTTCCCCTCCCGGCGGAGCCATTCCAGCAGCCCCTCGCAGCCGTCGCAGACATCATGGTAAGTGCTGTCGAAGTCCCCGGTGTACCAGGGGTCGGAGATGTCGCCCCTGCGTTCCGTGAAGTCAAGCAGGCGGTGTATTTTATGGGAGTTCCCACCGCCGGCTATACGGGTCATGTTACGGATATTGGCGCTGTCCATGCCGATGAGAAGGTCGTATTCATCGGCGTCCCGGCGGGTCATCTGGCGGGCATGCTTGGCAGAGAAGTCTATCCCCAGCCTGCGGAGGACGGCGGCGGTGCCATGGTGCACGGGGTTTCCTATCTCCTCCGTGGATGTCGCCGCAGACTGCGCTTCCGCTCCGGTCACTCCCTGCTTTTTGAGCATGTCGTTAAATATGAACTCCGCCATCGGCGAACGGCATATGTTGCCGTGGCAGACGAAAAGTATCCTATACATTGTGGTTCCCTTTCAGATATGATTTGCCAGTAAGCACGGAGTTCACCGAATGTGAACGTATGTGCAGCACTTTATTATATATTATATTATTATATCACAAAATCCACGGTATGTACAGTCCCGGTCATAATAAAAAAGAGCCTGCATAATTGCAGACCCTTTTGTTGCAGGAGCATATATCTTACCGGGAACGTGTATATCGCACCGGCGTTACATTCTCAGGGCCTCGACCGGGTCGAGGGCTGCCGCCTTGTACGCCGGGTAAGCTCCGAACACCGCCCCGACTGCGCCGGAAGCCGCCGCAGCGAGCAGTATCATCAGCCAGTTGACCTGGAACGGAACTCCCACGATAAAACACCCGACCCCGGAAACCACCAGCCCGAAAGCGATACCGGCGGCGCTTCCCGTCATGGTGAGGAGCACCGCTTCGCTGAGGAATTCCCGGCAGATGTCCCTACGGGAAGCGCCGATGGATTTCTTGATACCGATCTCCCGGGTGCGCTCCGTGACGCTCATAAGCATTGTGGTCATGACCGAAATACCCGACACCGCCAGCGATATCCCTGCGACCAGCGAAAGCGCCGTGGTGACTATTCCCAGAATGTCCTCCAGCTGACCTTTCTGCGAGAGAAGATTGTTGACGATGTAGGCGTCAGTGGTGCCGTTGGTGCGGTTGAGCGCTTCCTGGACGGCGGCGACCACCGGCTTGTCAGTGTCCATGCTGTCGAGCTTGACGGCGAGCTTGTCGTAGGTAGTGCGCCCGGTGAGCTGCTGCATAGTGCTGATCGGGATATACATGAACCCCGGCATGATATTCGACAGCATTCCCTGAAGGCTCGACAGCCCGGAATGCGCCACACCGATTATCTCGAACTCGTGGTAGCGCCCGCCGAGGAACAGCGACAGCGTTTTCCCCACGACATTGCTTCTCCCGTAGGACTTCACAGCGAACTGCTCGTCTATCACGCAGACCCTCAGCCCTGCGGCGGAGTCGCTGTTCGTAATGAGCCTGCCGTGCTTCGCCTGGAGAGAGATTAGCCGGTCGGCGGACTTGTCCACGCCCCAGACATAGCAGTCCAGCCGCCTGCCTATCATCTTTGCTTCGGTCATGGACGCCATCAGCGGCATGACGTCATTCACGCCGTCCACCCGGCGTACTGTGGAAACGTCACTGTCGGTTATGGTGACGGTCACGGAGTTGTCCGCAGCCTGGACCAGCAGCGTATCAACGCCCATGGTAACAAGGGTCGCACTGACCTGCGCCGTGCCGACAGTTCCCACCGTGGACACCAGCACCACCGAGAAAACTCCCACCGCAATGCCCGCCATTGTGAGCAGCGAGCGGGTCCGGCTGCGGAAAATGCTGACTAAGGTTGACGTGATACTCATTCCTCGACCCTCACATAACTGCCCGCCGAAATGCTCTCAGGCGAAAGCAGCACACGTTCTCCGGCGGCTGCGCCCTTTACTATCTCGGTGCCGTCCGAGAACTCCGCCCCGGTGAAGATGCGGCGCTTTACGGCGGCGGAGTCCTCGAACACGTAGATGTATTCGCCGCCGTCGTCCTGCCCGATGGCTTCATAGGGAAGCACGCATATCTTCCTGGGGTCGGAGAGCCGGAACACCACGTCCGCAGTAAGTCCCGGGCGCAGGCGGACGTCGCTTGAGTCCGGGGCGATGGTGACGTCCACGACTGTTTCAAGGACGGCGCCGCTGTACTGGCTGCGGGCGGCGGTGGCGATACGTGCGACCGTTCCGGTGAAAACGTCGTCAGGGTAGGCGGAAAGGGTGAACTCCACCGTCTGCCCGGTCTTTATTCGGGAGATATTGAGCTCGCTCACCGCAGAGGTCAGCACCAGGGTATCAGTGCCGGCAATGGCGGCAATGCTGCCCCCGGCCTCTACTGCCGCACCGCTCCCGGCGGTGGAAATGACCTTCCCGGAGCGGTCGGCGGTGATGCTGTCAGGTATCAGGGACATGGCGGTGGAGAGGCTCGCAGTCGCTGCGGCAAGCTGTGACACTTTGCCCAGGCTCGCTATGAACGTTTCGCTGGCTCCACGGTCAACAGCCGCAATGACCTCACCAGCGGTGACCTCGTCCCCGGGCTCCACCGTGAAACGGCTGATCACCAGCGGCAGCGCCGAGGTCACGTCGCTCTGCCCGATATAGGAAAGGCTCCCGCTGCTGCGGACTGACTCGCTGTAGCTGACGACCCTGGGGGTCACTGTTGAGCAGACCGGGACGCTGGCTTCAACAGCGGCGGGCAGTGCGGATATCCCGGAGATGATAAGTGCGCAGGCGGCGGCAAGGGCTATATATTTCTTCATGGGCTTCATTCCTTTCGATAAAATCAACGTGATTATTGTGGGAATTTATCCGGGAAATATTCCGGCTTTCTGCGCAAAATTTCACAAAAATAACCCCTCCCGGGAGCGGGAGGGGCGGTCGTATTTAATTGTGGATATTACCCTTATTCTTCGCCGATATCTTCAATGGCGTCGGTCATTTCCTGTACCGAAACATCTATGCAATCGAATGCCTGAGTTATCTCATCAGTGATGGCGTCGATCTTGTCGCTGAATTTGTCCATGATGTCGCTGCATATCTCGTCAATGTCGGTATCTTCAGGACTTCTGCCGCTGAGCGCCTTGCTTATGGCATCGCCGATCTCCTGCCCAAGTCTGGAGGAAAGCCCGGACACGCTGTCCAGCTTTCCGGATATTTCGTCCCTCATGCTTGAAGCAATGCCGTTAAGAGCGTATGCCTGGTTCTGGATATCTTCCATGACCCGGAAATTGTCACTGTGGTTCTTCGGAGCTTCGTTGACCTTGCCTGCCCCGGCATGCTTCTCACGGAGCGCACGGGTAGAGTACCATTCATCTGTAGGCCAGCCGTCTGCAAATATGATGTTATGCCGCTGCGGACGTTCGCTTTCAAACTCGTCCACGGTATCCAACAGGTCTGCATATTCCTCTTTGGGTTTTGCCGCCATGACGGTCATGTACGCCCTCATAGCCGCAAACCGGAGCTGGGTGTATTCGTTGTCACCGGTAATGAAAGGAATTTCATACAGCTCCCAGCCGTTTACCTTCTTTAGCGGTTTTATAAAATTGCGGTTGAGATTATAGGTATAGCAGTTTTCGCAATCATTGTTGTAAACAACTATAAGCCGGCACACCTCGTCGTTGTTGTCGTTTTCGCCGCCGTTGAGCCAGAACGTGAATGTATGCGTGGTATTCTTCGGCAGTATAAACTGCTTTGTGACTATCTCGGTCCAGTTATACCGCCAGTCGCCGATTGTGTAGGCTTCAGCAAGCTTTCCGTCAGGCCCCTGCATGAAACTGCGGTTTCCGACATTGTTCTTGCAGTCCTTGTTGAAGCTCCAGTCCCTTGCGTTGAAGTAAAGGCGGTTTACCGGCTGCTCCTGCTGTTCCGGGGTGTTCTTGTTTTCGTTAAGGGTATTTATGTTATCCATCTTGATGTCCTCCGTAATTACTGCGTCGGACACGCCGTTAAGACGAATAGTGTTGTCGTTCACATAACGTGCCCGACCTTTTTTGACCAGACCCTGCGCCCGTCTGGGGTAAGTGAGTCCGGAAAATTCTCCGTCCTGCGATAATACAGTGACGGTCTGATGTGCGCTGGCTTCGTTTTTTGTCATGGGTGCCGTCCCCTCCAACGTGGTTTGATTTTTTGTTATGGGTGTTCTCCCCGGCTGCTTTTTTGTCATGTGTGCAGTTCACCAATATTATTTTAGCATAGAAAGAAACGGCATGTCAATTGACGTTATACATAAACTTACCGACAGAAGTTTGTAGAAAAAAACGGACCCGGCGGGCAGTCCCGCCGGGTCACATAGCGATGTGTGGATATTACTTGTAAAGTGCACCGTAAGCAGCGCATGCCCTGTAATCGGCGCCCTCAAGGTCGGTGGTTCCGAAAGCGCTCCATGCATGCGGACGGAACAGGCGCTCGTCCGAGAGGTTGTGCAGGGAAACGGGGATCCTCAGCATGCTCGCCATGGTAACGAGGTCCTCGCCGATATGTCCATAGACGAAGCAGCCGTGATTTGCGCCCCAGTTCGCCATGACATTGTATACGTCAGAAACGGCGACCTTGCCGGGAACTGTGATGGGAGCGAACCAGGTGGACGGCCAGGTCGGGTCGGTGCGCCCGAGAAGCGTCTTGTTGACCTCCTCCGGGAGCTCCACGGTGTAACCCTCGATTATCTGGATAGTCGGACCGAGGTGCTTCACGAAATTCACCCGGGCGAACGTGCAGGGCATAACTCCCTGCGTGGAGTAGCTCGAGGAAAATCCTCCGCCACGGAAGTAGCCGAGATTAGCGCAGGGCCAGGTGGTAGCCTTCAGGCATGCGTCGATGTCCTTTTCGGTCATGTCCCACCAGGGCTTCATGATGCTCTCGCCGTTCTCGTCCTTTACTGCGCCGGTACCGTCAAGGGCGGCAGCACCGGAGTTTATCAGGTGGATAAAGCCGTTGGCAGCCTTCCCGTCAGGTGCCCACCCGGTGACCCTCTTCACGGAGTCCGGCGACCAGTAGGTGCGCACGTCCGCAAACACCGCTGCACGTCCGGTCAGCATGTGCAGGAACATCAGGGTAGTGCCGTTGAGCGTGTCGTTCTCAGTGGCGAACGGAATGGGCTCCCGGGCGCCGTTCCAGTCGAACGTCGTGTTGAGTATCGCTTCGGTGAAGTCCGCATTGGGCATGAAATCCGTCCACATTCTCTGACCCTGGAAGCCGCCTGCGACAGCGTTCCTGCCCTTGGCCTCCTCCAGCCAGCCCATCTCTGCGAGCTTCGGGTTGCCCCTGAGGATATCATGGATTATGCAGGTCATCTTTGCGATGAACTCCCAGTTATCCTCCTTTTCCTTTTCGGAGAGGACGGGACGCATGTAGGTCATGCCGGGGGTGGGGTTGATGTCCACGCCCTCGGGGCACTTCTCCTTTATCCAGGCGAGCGCCTTTTTATACTCAGCTTCATCGTAAATGCCGAGCTTTTCACGGCGGATTATCTCGGTCATATCTACCCACTCAGGGTGAATTCCGAGGTAGTCACGGAAGAAATCCTCGTTGCAGTAGGCTCCGGCAATGCCCATGGCCTGGGAACCTATATTGACGTAGCTCCGGTTCTTCATGTCGCCTATTGCAGCAGCGCAGCGGGCGAAGCGGAGTATCTTCTCCTCAACATCAGCGGGGATAACGGTGTCGTCGGCGTCCTTTACGTCATGACCGTATATCGAGAAGCAGGGCATGCCTATCTGCGCATATGCGGAGTTCGCAGCGGCGAGGAAAACGGCGCCGGGGCGCTCAGTTCCGTTGAAGCCCCAGACTGCCTTGATGGTGTTGGGGTCCTCGTCTATGACCTGCGTCACGTAGCACCAGCAGGGTGTCACGGTGAGGGTCGCCACTATGTTCTCGGTGGAGAACTTGTCGGCGCAGGCAGCGCTTTCAGCGATACCGCCGATGGTGGTGTCGGCTATGACGCACTCCAGGGGCTCGCCGCTCGCATGGCGCACCTTTGCGGTTATGAGCTCCGCCGCAGCCTTTGCCATGTTCATGGTCTGGACTTCCAGGCTCTCTCTTATGCCGAACTGGCGTCCGTCTATTACAGGACGTATTCCGATTTTTGCTAACATTGATCTCTTTCCTTTCCAAAAACGATATTGTCGTCCGGGATCTGCTGTATACGATTATAACAAATTTTTTTATGAATTTCAAGAGATTTTATGAATTTTATTCAAATTCTTTGGCAGGATTATATTTCAATTTTCTTACAAAGCAAGCTTTCTGGAAGCGGAAACGGGCTGCGATATTTTCGCAGCCCGCCTATTTTTATAATTTCACTGTAAAATCACGATGCATTAACTCCGCATCAGCCATTCCACGCCCCTGGCTAGCCTTTGCGGGACCCTGCTGAAATGCCCTCCGGGCTCATTTCGGAACACGACCTCCGCCGTGGAGCCCAGTATCTGCCTGACCTCCAGCGTTTTCTGCTCAACGGACGCCATCACGGGGTCGGGGGAGTTCTTCTCCTTTCCGCCCAGGCTGAGGTACACCCTTCCATGAACCGGGTGCTCCCGCAGGAAGTCAGTCCACCCCGGGAACCACATGGAGCCTGAACAGCTTACCGCTCCGCACAGCCCGGGGATCTCCCCGGAGGACGCTGCATACAGCGCAAAAAGTCCCCCCAGGGAATAACCGCAGAGGTACACCCCCGTGAACTCCCCACAACGCCGGGAAAGCTCCCTTACGAACCCCGGGACGAACCCGACCAGCCGGTCGGCTCCGCCGGAAAAGACCCTGCCGCTGAGCTCCGCCCGCCAGGGCGAATAGTCCCTGTCCCAGTCCACATCGCCGAATTCCGCCAGCGTGACCTTTGTCCCGGAGCCCTCCAGAAGTCCTGCCACGTCCGTGAAAAGCTCCCGCCCGAACCCGCTGAACAGAACCGCCAGCGCCCCGCCAGAGCCCTCGTAACGGCAGGAAAACCCGCCGAATTCAAACTCCGTCATGACATCTTGTGTACGTACATGCGGGAGGTGCCGTCATCACATACCACTGCGGAACGCCCCATTTCTCATGGAACCACGCTGCGGCGCTCTCCCTGAGCTCCGGGTGCTCCCTGATGTTCAGTATTTTCATATGAGTATCCCCTCTAAATGGTCAAGCTCATGCTGGATTATCTCCGCTGTTATGCCGCTGTATCTGACCCGGCACTTTCGCATGCGCAGGTCAAGGAATTCCACCTCTATCTCCTCGTGACGGGTGACGTCCTTAGCGCCCTCGTGGCACAGGCAGCCCTCGTTAGTGTCGTAGGTCTCCGGACTCTGCCACCTGACAACGGGGTTCAGCATTACTACATATCTGTTGTTTTCCTGGAACACGATCATGCGCTTAAGAACGCCTATCATGTTCGCCGCCATGCCGACGCATTCCTCGGCGTGGGCGGCTATCGTTTCCACAAGGTCCTGCGCCGTCTGAAGGTCCTCTTTCCCCGCAGGGGAGGACTTCTGGCTCAGCAGGAACTTATCCTTTACTATGGGTCTTACCATGTCAGTTCCACCTTTCCACAAGCTCGAATTTAATGCTGTCCAGCTTCAGACCGCTGCCGCCAAAATACAGTCTTATTGACATGAAGTTCGACAGGAAGTTCGCATTTCGGCTCTGCTGTACAGGTTTTCCGCCGGTACCGTTGAACGTGAACGTGCCACTCGGACTGCCCAGAGCAAACAGCGTGACGGAGGTCTGCGCCAGCTCCGAAAGCGTACTGGAAGCGGTGATGGTCGCCCTGTAAACTCCGGGCTTCGCCGTGTTCAGACCAAATGCATAATTTCCGCCCTTTTCAGTCGCCATACCGCCGAGGTCAAGGGTCAGCTCTTCATCAAGGTCATAGAACGTGATGTCGGTGCTGTCGATGTCCGTGGTATCCTCGGGGCGGTTTATTATCTCGGTCTTGTCGTCACAGCCGAGCTCACGCTTCATCGCATGGGTGGTCAGCAGGAAGCGCAGAATGTTCATCGCATTGCGCTGGAGCTCGCCCCGGGTCAGCTCGCCGCTTGCGAGGGAAGCAAGGGTGTTATCGTCATTGTGCGCACCGTCCGCAGTCACCATGTAAACATCGTTCTGAGCCATCGCCATCGCCGCAAAGTCAGAGCGGTCGGCGGGCTTGCTGCGGCGGTTGATGTCAGCCCACCAGTCGGTCATGACGAAACCAT
>CAKSGA010000004.1 GCA_934454435.1 uncultured Oscillospiraceae bacterium
GTAGCACTCCTGATGGTCGCAGATGTTGTAGAGGTAGTAGTGCTTCTCCTTGCCGTCCTTCTTGCCGATGAAGATACAGCCGATGTTGGTCTTGCCGACGGTCCTCGGACCCAGGGAAGCAGGGTCGGGCAGTACAGCCTTCAGGAACTGAAGCGGAACTATCTCCCTGCCCTCGTACATGATAGGCTTGATGGAGGTCATTCCAACGTCCTCAAGGCACTTGAGGTGAGTAAGGTAGCTCTGACCAAAGGTCATGAAGAAACGAATTCTCTTGATGCCCTTGATGTTCAGCGCCAGGGACTCCAGCTCCTCATGATGGAGCAGGTACATGTCCTTTTCGCCGACGCCCTTGAAGTTGTATACGCGCTTGATTTCCATGGGCTTGGTTTCTACCCACTTGCCGTCCTCGATGTAGCTTCCGTTAG
Source organism: uncultured Oscillospiraceae bacterium (assembly GCA_934454435.1). Lineage (GTDB taxonomy): Bacteria > Bacillota > Clostridia > Oscillospirales > Ruminococcaceae > CAG-115. The sequence goes on from CAKSGA010000004.1 coordinate 426, forward strand.
CAGAAACCTCACGAATGTTTATCTCCGGGTTGAAGTTGGTGGCAAAGGGATAGCCGTGGTCACCGCCGTTGCAGTCAAGAATGTCGATGTAGTTTATCTCGTCAAACTGGTGCTTCATTGCGTAAGCGGAGAATACGCCGGTAACGCCCGGGTCAAAGCCGCAGCCGAGGATAGCGGTGAGCCCTGCCTTCTCGAAGCGCTCACGGTAAGCCCACTGCCAGCTGTACTCGAACTTTGCGGTGTCCTCCGGCTCGTAGTTTGCGGTATCAAGGTAGTTGACGCCGGCGGCAAGGCATGCGTCCATGATGTGAAGATCCTGGTACGGAAGCGCAACGTTGATGACTATTTCCGGCTGATAGCTCCTGATGAGCGCAGTCAGCTCCTCAACATTGTCAGCGTCCACCTGTGCGGTGGTGATCACGGTCTTTGTGGTGGGCTGGAGCTTCTCTTTGAATGCGTCGCACTTTGCCTTTGTGCGGCTAGCTATCATTATCTCAGTGAAAACCTCGCTGTTCTGACAGCACTTGTTTATTACTACTCCGGCAACGCCGCCGGCGCCGATGATCATTGCTCTGCTCATGATTTTATCCTCCTGTGTTCAGTTTCAGTTTTTATGGTGTTCGGGTACAACGGCATAGAATATCAGGTCGCTATCCCCGTCGTTTATAAGGCTGTGGGAATGTCCCTCGGGACAGTAGGTGCACTTTCCTGCGGAAAGCTCCTCGGAAACGCCGTCGCACAGCATTTTGCCCGTGCCCTCAAGTATAAACACGATCTCGCTGTTGCCCTCATGGGTGTGGAGCCCTATGGAAGCTCCCGGCTCCAGCCTGCCGTGCATTATCTTGTTGTGGTCGTCCGTGAACATCTGCGCATGGAACGACTTCTCGCCGCCCTTGAAATGCTCCAGTTCCTTTTCCTCAATGGTATTGAAATCTATCAGCATGATGTCACCTCATTTTTCCGCCGGTTTTGTTTCCCGCAGGACGTCCCTGACATTGTTCGGCAGCGCAAAGCAGCCGCTATGGACGTACTGGTTGTAGTACCTGGTTTTCAGACCCTGTTCCAGCCACCATTCGGCGTGCTGATCCTGTACCGGGTGGAAGCGCTTGCTCGCAAAGCCGAACAGCCAGTGCCCGGAGGGGTAGGTCGGTATATGTGCCTGGTACACAAGCGATATCGGGAAGAAGCTCTTTATGCGGCTGTGCGCACGCTTCATTATCTCGGCGTACTCGTCATAGAACGTGCTTTCGTGCTGGTTCACAAGAATTCCGTTCTCGTTGAGCGCCTTGTAGCAGTTGCCGTAGAACTCCTTGGTGAACAGCCCCTCGCCGGGTCCGAACGGGTCGGTGGAGTCAACGATTATCAGGTCGTACTCGTTGTCCTTTCCCCGGACGAATTTCAGACCGTCCTCATAATAGATGTGCACTCTCGGGTCGTCCAGTCTGCATGCCGTCTGCGGGAGATACTCCCTGCAGACCTCCACGACACGCTGGTCGATCTCCACCATGTCGATATGCTCAACATTCTTAAAGCGTGTGAGCTCCCGGATAGTACCGCCGTCCCCGGCGCCGATCACAAGCACCCGCTTTATATCGGGATTTGTCGCCATCGGGACATGCACTATCATCTCATGATATATGTACTCGTCCTTTTCCGTCAGCATGACAAATCCGTCCAGCACCAGGATACGCCCGAGCTCCACGCTGTCGAGAATGTCTATCTGCTGGTACCTGCTCTTCTCGCTGTACAGGTGCTGTTTAACCTTTATGGAGAACCGTATGTTGTCCGTATGGTTCTCTGTAAACCATAATTCCATAGGAATTCCTTTCTAAAAACGACATTTGACTTACCGTACTTTCTACTCCGGTCGTTTGTTCAGTGCCGGTCGTTCCCGGCACTGAACTTTACTACCTGTAAGTACTCCACGTTCATATCCCGGCAGCCGGTAAGGGAACAGCCCTTTTCCTTTGCGAAAGCTATATAGTCGAGGATATCTTTCGTGATACGCTCGCCCGGCGCCAGTATCGGTATTCCCGGCGGATAGCACATGACGAACTCGCTGCACACCCTACCGGCGGTCTTTTCTATCGGGATAGTCTCCTGCTCGGCGTAGAAAGCCGCCTGGGGGGACATCTCCAGTATCGGGTCGATGTATTCGTGGTCGTAAAGTCCTGCCGGGGACTTCCCGTGGAACTTCTTTATAAGGTTCAGCGCACCGAGGAGCCGCTCTATCTCGAGCGCACGGTCGCCGCCGGTGATTATCGCAAGAATATTGCCGATATCGCCGAACTCTATCTGTATGTCGTACTCGTCACGCAGCAGGTCGTAGACCTCTATGCCCGCAAGTCCCATTGCCCGGGTATGCACCGACAGCTTCGTCCTGTCAAATGCGTAAAATGCCCCGCCGTCGCACAGCTCCTCGCCGAAGGCGTAATAGCCGCCGATGGCGTTTATCTCCCTGCGTGCGTACTCGGCGAACTCCACGGTCTTTGCGTAGAATTCCCTGCCGTGAAGTGCGAGGTTCTGCCGTGCAAGGTCAAGGGACACCATCAGCAGGTAGCTTGCGCTGGTGGTCTGGGTGAGATTGATTATCTGCCGGACGTAATTCGGGTCTATCCCCTTACCAAGCAGCAGAAGAGCGCTCTGGGTAAGGCTTCCGCCGGTCTTGTGGACGGACACCGCAGCCATGTCGGCTCCGCAGCTCATGCCGGACGGGGGGAGCCCCTCGCCGAAATAGAAATGCGTTCCGTGAGCCTCGTCGCACAGGACCTTCAGCCCGTGACGGTGGGCTATCTCTACAATACTCTTCAGGTCGGAGCATATGCCGTAGTAGGTAGGGTTGTTGACAAGAACCGCCTTTGCATCAGGGTTTGCGACTATCGCCGCTTCGACCTCCGCAGGGGTCATGCCAAGGGGTATGCCGAGGTCGTTGTTGACCCCGGGATTGACGTAAACGGGCACTGCGCCGCATACGACCAGCGCATTTATCGCACTGCGGTGGACGTTCCTCGGGAGGATTATCTTGTCACCCGCCTTGCAAACTGACATCACCATCGCCTGAACAGCTCCGGTCGCACCGTTTACTATAAATATCGTATTCTCTGCGCCGAATGCGTCCGCAGCGTATTCCTGCGCTTCCTTTATGACGGAAACCGGGTGGCAGAGGTTGTCGAGGGGCTTCATGGAGTTCACATCGTTCTTCATGCAGACCTCGCCGAGAAAATCCCTCAGTGCCTTGTTGCCACGGCCGCCCTTGTGACCGGGCACGTCGAACTTGACGACACGGTCCTGCTGATATTCCTTCATCGCCTCATACAGAGGTGCACGGGTATGATCAAGCCGCATTCTGCTCACCTCAGTAAATGTTCATTCCGCTGAATATCTCGATCATTTCCCGGCGGAGACTGTTGGTTATCTCGAGCCGCTGCTGGGGGTGGATCTCATAAACATCGGAGTTGAACAGGTAGTTCTGGAGCTCGATCTCCTTTATCAGCATTTTTGTATGGAATATATTCGACTGGTACACATTGACGTCTATAGCGTCGTACTTCGTCAGGGTTGCCGGGTTTATGTAGTCCTGAATCGAGGTTATCTTGTGATCCATGAAACATTTCTTACCGGTGACGTCCCTGGTGAAGCCCCGTACACGGTAATCTATCGTGATTATATCCGAATCGAAGCTGCCTATCAGGTAGTCAAGAGTGTTCAGCGGAGATATCTCGCCGCAGGTGGCGACATCGATATCCACACGGAACGTGGAAATAGCCTTGTCCGGGTGATACTCCGGGAAAGTGTGCACCGTGATATGACTTTTGTCAAGATGTGCGTGGACCATATCCGGCTGGATACCGTCCCTGTTAAAGAAGCCGGCGCCCTTGTTGCAGGAGCCGTCAACATGTTCGGGGTCAATATGTCCCTCTGCGAAGAGGATATTGACAGAGGCCCCCTGCGGGTCATAGTCCTGCTTTGAGATATTCAGGACCGTCGCACCGATCTTCTCGGTGACGTCACAGAGGATCTTTGTGAGCCTTTCGGAATTGTACTGCTCGTCTATGTAGGCGATGTAATCCCGCTGCTCCCTCTCACTTTTTGCATAGCACACATCATAAATGTTGAAGCTAAGTGTTTTTGTGAGGTTGTTAAAGCCATATAAAGCCAGTCTGGAGCTGCCGCCGCCAGGAACTGCTTCTGCCTTTTTCTCCAACCCTAACATCACGACCTTTCGGTAAAATAAGTTTCTGCATGTTCACTTTAGAGGTGACCTTTATGCAGTCAAAGTAAGTATAACATAAAAAGCCGTGATTTGCAATAATTTTTTTGATATTTTTTTGTGAATTCCATGCAAAGCCAGCCCCATTGACAAAATAAACGGAATGTGGTAAAATATAGTTAAAGCAAGCGTTTTCGGAAAAGGAGGAACGCATGGCAGTTATCCCACAGAGCGGCGGGAAATTCAGCTACACGAAAACCGGGGAATTCCGGGTGCGCTGCAAGGCGGAAACTCCGCTGACGATATTATTTCTGCTGCTGATACCCGTCGGGGATTTTCTGATATTCAAGCTGGTAGAATACCTGCAGCTGGAAATGGACGTGAATGTCGGGCGGCTGATCGAATATGCGTGCTCTTTCTGGTCAGGGCTGTGTGTTTTCATTATAGGCGCAATACGTGCCGGCGTGACCTGCAAATACTACGCCGACCAGAAAGAATTCAAGATAACCGACCAGCGCAAGCACACCGAATATCTGTTCTACGCCGACATCGTGAATATCGGATACACGCCGATTAAGCTGTTCGGCTGCCTGCCCCGGGGGTTCAGGGTGACTGTCACCACCGTGTACCGCACGATCGTGTACGACTACCTCTTCTTCGGGAATTTCAGCTCAACTTCGCCGGAGGACACGCCGTTCCACCTGCTTGAACAGCGTGCGTACGCTTCTCAGGAGCCGGAACCGTCCGGCGACCCCATCATCAGACTTCGTGAGGACAAGGAGGGACTGCTATGACAGGACGTGAAGCATTTGAAGAGCGCTTCGGGTTCCGTGCAAAAGGGGAATTCCGGGTGCGTGCCTGGTTCGAGATACCGCTCACCATCACCGGCATAGCGTCACTGATCATGGGGGAGTTCATCATCATAACAACAATGAGGGACCCGTATTTTGCTTTTGGAGGGTCGTTCGGAGCGCTGCCGTTCGTTGGGGCGGCATGGGTGATATTCTGCTGGTGGATAGTCAGGATAGCGCATATTGGCTCCGTGTGCCGCTTCACCGGCGATGACAACGAGTTCCGCATAACCGACCCGAACGGTCACGTTGAGATATTCTACTACCCCGACATCACCGGAATAGACTACACGCCGATACGCTACATCACCAAGAAGCTCAGGGGCTACAAGGTGACGGTCAACACGAAATACCGCTCGGTGGTGTACCAGTATATCGCCTACGGCAAGCAGCGAATTCTCAGCCCGAACGACACTCCGTTCTACGTTCTGGAGCAGCACTGCGGGCTGGTCAAGAACGAGGACGGCACCGAAAACAACCAGAGCAGAATGTGATGATATCATCGTCATACGAACAGCTCTACATAACGATAGGTGGCTGCGAAAAATCGCAGCCACCGCATGTTTTATTCAGAAAGTTTCTTCTTGATATATTCCTGTATAGCCTTGGGGGAAGCCTGACCCTTGAGCGCCTTGTTAGCCTGTCCCATGAAGAAGCCGAACACCTTCTGGTCGCCGCTTCTGTACTGCTCCGCAGCCTTCGGGTTGTTGGCGATTATCTCGTCAACGGTCCTGGCAAGAAGGTCGTTGTCCTCCTTTATCCACAGATCCTTTGCGTCTGCGATGGACTTCGGCGTGCCGCCGTTCTCCACCATCTCACTGAGAATAGCCTTAGCATTGGACTGGGATACCTTGTCGGTCTGGAGAAGCTCTACGAGCTGTGCGAACTCCCTGCCGCTGAACTTCAGGTCGTCCATGTCCACCTCGCCGAGGTTCTTCCTGCGGAGAAGCTCGCCGGTGATGTAGTTTGCGATCGCCTTCGGGTTGTCGTACTCCGTGAGCGCCTCGTCAAAGAAGTCGCATATCTTCTTGTCAGAAACGATAAGGTCTGCATCCTGCTTCTTTATGCCGAGCTGCTCCACATAGCGTGCAACTCTCTGCTCCGGCAGCTCGGGAATGGAATTGCGTATATCCTCAAGCTCTTCTTCTGTAAGGATTATCGGAGGGATATCCGGGTCCGGGAAGTAACGGTAGTCGTGAGCGTCCTCCTTGCTTCTCATGGCTGTGGTCTCGCCGAGAGCCTCGTTGAAGCGGCGGGTCTCCTGGATCACCTTTTCACCATTGTCGAGGAGCTCCTCCTGGCGCTCTATCTCTATCTCGATAGCCTTTGCTATCGCCTTGAGGGAGTTCAGGTTCTTCAGCTCAGTCCTGGTGCCGAGTTCATTGCTGCCCTTGGGGGCAATGGAGATATTTACGTCGCAGCGGATAGAGCCCTGCTCCAGCTTGCAGTCGCAGATACCTGCGTACTGAAGCAGCAGCATGATTTTTTCCATGTATGCGATGACCTCGTCTGCACTGTGGAAATCCGGCTCCGTTACGATCTCGATGAGCGGAACTCCGCAGCGGTTGTAGTCGGCAAGGGAAATGCGGTTCACTTCGTCATGGACAAGCTTGCCTGCGTCCTCTTCGAGATGGATACGGTTGATGCGGATAGTCTTGGGCTGACCGTTCACCATCAGGTCCACATGACCGCCCAGGCACACGGGTCTGGGCATCTGGGATATCTGGTAAGCCTTGGGGAGGTCGGGGTAGAAGTAGTTCTTTCTGTCCCATTTTGTGAAGCGTGAGATGTCACAGTTCATGACATAGCCCGCCTTGATGATGTACTCAACAGCCTTTCTGTTCAGCACGGGGAGCGTTCCGGGAAGTCCGCTGCACACGGGGCAGCATCTGGAGTTCGGCTCGCCGCCGAATTCAGCGGAGCAGGTGCAGAATACCTTGGAGTTCGTGGAGAGCTCCGCATGTGTTTCAAGTCCTATCGTAGGAAAATATGCACTCATTCCTGTACCTCCTTAAAGCTGCGGCGCAGTCGGCGCAAAGGTCTGCTCGAATGCGTCGGCGCACTGTAAAATAGTCTGTTCGTCAAAACGTCTGCCGATAACGGACATGCCTATCGGAAGTCCCGCCTCGGTATAGCCGCAGGTGGTGGAGATACCCGGGAGCGAAGCAATATTGACCGTAACGGTGCAGATATCGGCCAGATACATCTTTACCGGGTCGTTGTCCTGCACGCCTATCTTGTATGCGGGCGTAGGAGCGGTCGGGGTGAGTATCACGTCTGCGATGCCGAACACATCGTTGTATTCCTTGATTATCTGCTGCTTGAGGGCGAGCGCTTTCTTGTAGTAAGCGTCATAGTAGCCGGAGGACAGCGCATAGTTGCCCAGCAGGATACGGCGCTTGACTTCCTCGCCGAAGCCCTTGCTGCGGCTGTCACGGATAAGCTCCTCAAAGGTCCTGCCCTCGCCACGGAAGCCGTACTTGATGCCATCAAACCTGGAGAGGTTGGACGCAGCTTCTGCGCATGCGATGAGGTAGTATGCCGGGATAGCGTACTTCAGGCCGGGAATGGAGCACTCAACGAGCTTTGCGCCCTGAGCCTCGAGGGTCTTTGCAGCAGCCATTACGGAAGCCTTGACATCATCATCGATGTCATCGGAGTAGAACTCCTTGGGCATAGCGATCTTCATTCCGCTGATGGGCTGACCGAGCTTCTCGGTGAAGTCCGGAACGGGCTGGCGGGAGCTGGTGGCGTCGTGGGGGTCGTGAGCGCAGATGGCGTTGAGCATGATCGCACAGTCCCGGGCGTCAGAGCATATCGGGCCTATCTGGTCAAGGGAGCTTGCAAAAGCCACCAGGCCGTAACGGGAAACTCTGCCATAGGTGGGCTTGATACCGGTCACGCCGCAGAAAGCAGAGGGCTGTCTGATGGAGCCGCCGGTGTCGCTTCCGAGAGCCGCCGGGGCAAAGGAAGCAGAAACCGCCGCAGCGCTTCCGCCGGAAGAACCGCCGGGAACACGCTCAAGGTCGTAGGGATTCCTGGTCTTTGCAAAAGCGGAGGTCTGGGTGGAGCCGCCCATTGCGAACTCGTCCATGCTGGTCTTGCCGAGCAGGACATAGCCCTCGGCGTTGAGCTTCTCAATTACTGTAGCGTTGTAGGGCGGAATGAAATTTTCCAGCATTTTGCTTGCACAGGTGGTCTTTACGCCATCGGTGCAGATGTTGTCCTTTATTGCGAGGGGGATACCGGTCAGGGGAGCAGCCTCGCCGGCGTCTATGCGCTTCTGGGCATTGGCAGCCATCTCCATTGCCTTATCCCTGGTCACGGTGATAAAGGACTTCACCTTATCATCACCGGCTTCTATCTTATTAAAATACTCTCCGCAGAGCTCTGCTGCGCTTATCTCCTTGCTGTCGAGCGCTTTGCGCAGGTCACGGATCTTTGCACGGGTTATATCCATTTATTACCTCCTGTTATTCAACGACCTTGGGCACAACGTAGCAGCTGCCGGTGTTCTCGGCATTTGCGAGGAGCTTTTCTGTCGGGAAGGACGGCTGTGCAACGTCCTCTCTTACCTCGCTGAGGGAAATGCTGTTGTTATCCTTGGTATCGTCATAGGTGAGGTCGAAGCTCTTGATGGTGTCCATCAGGTCGATGATGTCGCCCATCTCGCCCATGACTTTTTCAAGCCCGGCTTCGTCATAATTCAGCTTTGACAGCTCACAGAGGTGCTGTATGGTTTTGAGTTCCACTGCCATAAATGATGTTCCTTTCTTTTTATGGAGATACTATAAATAGTAATACTCTAATATTATACTCCATTCCGGCGTATTTTTCAAGTGTTATTTGAAATTTGTGCAGAGTTTTCGGATTTTTTTGCTTTTTGGCTGTTTTCACAAATTTATTGCAACATTGGAAGTGTGCTTCTTGCAAAAATAACATTTCCGACTTTATATCTTCCGGACAAGCAGCAAAACGGCGCCAGGTTAGTTTATTCTAATTCATATAATATGGCAGTAATGGGAATGGTTATGCGTAAAAATGAAAGATTGCTCAGTAAAAACTTGCAAAAACCTCTTGACAAACTTGTCGTGTAGTGCTATAATAGGGACGTAAATTAAACACGGATAAAAACGTTAGTGCCCGGGCACAAACGTTCCGTGGGATATCGCAGGCGAAACGGCGGGTGTGCAACTTATGCCAGCACGATGTTTCATCAGAGGATATCCTGAAATATGTATACCGAAAGACAAACCGGCTCAGCGCTGCGCCGAATGACGCAGTTTCCGGCGGATTTCCTGCCGGAACTTGTTTTTCTGAGTCAAATTTAAGGAGTGAGCTTATGTTAAAGAAAGAGGGAGAAACCAGGATCCCTGCAGGCTGCGCTATCTCGGGCTTCATCAACAGAAGCGGCAGGAGGACCAACGGCAGCGTGATAGTAAACTCTATCGCCTGTATGCATGACCGTTCAAACGGTCTGGGAGGCGGCTACGCAGGCTACGGCATATATCCGGAGTACAAGGATCAGTATGCGTTCCACGTTTTCTACGACTCCAACGAAGCAAGGATCAAGACAGAGGCTTTCATCGACAGGCACTTTGACGTCATAAACCTCTCCCGTATCCCCACCAGAAAGCACCCGAACATCACTGACGAGCCGCTCATCTGGCGCTACTTCGTGAACCCTCTTCCCACAAAGCTCGAGGAAAGCCAGCTCGATGAGCGCACTTATGTCGCACGCTGCGTCATCAAGATCAACGACAAGATTGACGGCGCCTACGTTTTCTCCAGTGGAAAGAACATGGGCGTATTCAAGGCCGTGGGCTATCCCGAGGACGTCGGTCAGTTCTACAGGCTTGACGAGTACGACGGCTGGGCATGGACCGTCCACGGACGTTACCCGACAAACACTCCCGGCTGGTGGGGCGGCGCACACCCGTTCGCACTGCTGGATTACACGATAGTACACAACGGCGAGATCTCCTCCTATGACGCCAACCGGCGCTTCATCGAGATGTTCGGCTACAAGTGCAACCTGCTGACCGATACCGAGGTGATCACATACATCATCGACTATCTCCACCGCCGCCTGGGAATGCCGCTGGAGGACGTTGCAAAGGTCATCGCAGCGCCATTCTGGAGCGAAATAGACTCCGGCAGGTTCAGCCCGGAGGAAACAGCGAAGATACGCCATTTCAGAAACGTTTATTCCAGCCTGCTCATCACAGGTCCCTTCTCGATAATACTCGGCTTCAACAACGGACTCATGGCGCTGAACGACAGACTGAAGCTCCGCTCCATGGTAGCTGCCGAAAAGGGCGACACGGTCTACATCTCCAGTGAGGAATGCTCCATCAGGACGATGTCCCCGGACGTTGACCGCATCTGGAGCCCCCGTGGCGGAGAGCCGATAATCGTTACACTCGACAAATAATGTGATAGAGCAGAATTGAAAGGAAGGTCCCAAGTGGCTATTAATTATATGAACCCGCTGTTTGAGGTGGTGCGCAATTACGACCGCTGCATAAAGTGCCGTGTCTGTGAGCGCCAGTGCGCCAACGAGGTGCACCATTACGATCCCGACCTCGACAAGATGGTCGCAGACGAAACAAGCTGCGTTGACTGTCAGCGCTGCGTTACGCTCTGCCCTACAAAAGCGCTGAAGATAAGAAAGAACGAGAACGAGTTCCGTGAGAACGGCAACTGGAGCCAGCAGGTAATGGACGAGGTATACAAGCAGGCAGGCTCCGGCGGAGTGCTGCTCTCTGCGATGGGCAACCCGAGGGAGTACCCGGTATACTGGGACAAGATACTGCTGAACGCTTCCCAGGTGACCAACCCGCCTATCGACCCCCTGCGTGAACCGATGGAAACCAAGACGTTCCTCGGCAAGAAGGAGCAGGAGATACACTACGACAAGAACGGAAAGGCAGAGTTCCCGCACAACCCGTATCTGGAGCTCGATGTGCCGATAATGTTCTCGGCGATGTCTTTCGGTTCTATTTCAAAGAATGCTCATGAGTCCCTCGCAAGAGCCGCTCAGGAGCTAGGTACATATTATAATACCGGTGAGGGCGGTCTGCACAAGGACTTCTACAAGTACGGTCCCAACACCATATGCCAGGTCGCTTCCGGACGTTTCGGCGTGTTCAAGGATTACCTCGACACCGGCGCCGCTATCGAGATCAAGATGGGTCAGGGTGCTAAGCCAGGTATCGGCGGACATCTCCCCGGCATGAAGATAAACGAGGAGATCTCCAGAACACGTATGATCCCCAAGGGCACCGATGCCATCTCCCCCGCCCCGCACCACGATATCTACTCCATCGAGGATCTCCGCCAGCTGGTTCTCTCCCTCAAGGAAGCCACCGACTGGAAGAAGCCCGTTATCGTTAAGATAGCAGCCGTTCACAATGTTGCCGCCATCGCTTCCGGTATTGCAAGAAGCGGCGCTGACATCATCGCCATCGACGGCTACAGAGGCGGCACCGGCGCAGCTCCCACAAGGATCCGTGACAACGTCGGTATCCCGATAGAGCTCGCACTGGCAAGCGTTGACCAGAGGCTCCGTGACGAGGGTATCAGAAACAATATCTCCATCGTTGTAGGAGGTTCCATCAGAAGCAGTGCCGATGTCGTAAAGGCAGTTGCGCTCGGTGCGGACGCCGTATATATTGCAACTGCTGCGCTGCTCTCCATGGGCTGCCACCTCTGCAGGAGCTGCAACACCGGCAAGTGCAACTGGGGTATCGCTACCCAGCGTGAGGACCTTGTAAAGCGTCTTAACCCCGATATCGCATACAAGCGCCTTGTGAACCTTGTTCATGCGTGGGACCACGAGATCAAGGAAATGATGGGCGGCATGGGTATCAACTCCCTGGAGTCCCTCAGGGGCAACAGACTTATGCTCCGTGGCATAGGGCTCAATCAGAAGGAGCTCGATATCCTCGGCATCATGCACGCAGGTGAATAAACACTGACACTGCTCGAAAGGAATGGTCATAACAATGAAAAAGGTTTATGTAAACGAGGACTGGTGTCTGGGCTGCCATCTGTGCGAGTTCACCTGTGCGGCGGCAAACAGCGGCGCTCCTGACATGATAAAGGCATTCGCAGGCGGAAAGAAGCCTGTAGCACGTATCCAGATAGAAGAGGGCGACAGGATAAACTTTGCGGTACAGTGCCGCCACTGCGATGCTCACCCCTGCGTAAAGGGCTGCATCGCCGGTGCGCTTTCCGTCCAGGACGGCGTTATCGTCTGCGATGAAGAAAAGTGCGTCGGCTGCTACACCTGCGTTCTCTCATGTCCCTACGGCGCTATCGTCATTGACGAAGCCGGGCACAAGATACGCAAGTGCGACCTCTGCACACGCAACAGCCACGGTGAGCCGGCATGCGTCAAGGCTTGCCCCAACAACGCTATAGTTTTCGAGGAAAGGTGAGGTGACGGATATGAACTACGTAATAATCGGCAACTCTGCTGCGGCAGTCGGAACGATCGAGGGTATCCGCCAGATAGACAAGACTGGAAAGATCACCGTGATCTCTGACGAGAAGTACCACACCTATTCCCGCCCGCTCATCTCCTACTGGCTGATGGGTAAGGTGACTGACAAGAACATATACTACCGCAGCCCGGATTTCTACGAGAAGAACGGCGTTGAAACGCTGCTGGATACCCGTGTTACAAAGATCGACCCGGCTGCAAAGAACGTCGTTCTCTCTGACGGCAACACGGTTCCCTATGACAAGCTGATGGTTGCTACCGGCTCCAAGCCTTTCGTTCCCCCGATGAACGGAATGGACAAGATTGCCTCCTGCCACACATTCATGAGCTACGACAGCGTAAAGGCGATCAGGGCAGAGGTCAAGCCCGGAATGAAGGTGCTGATAATCGGTGCAGGCCTTATCGGTCTGAAAGCCGCAGAGGCACTCAACGAGTACAAGGCCGACATCACTGTTGTCGATATGGCGGACCGCATTCTCCCGTCCATTCTGGATATCCGTGCGGGCTCCATCATGAAGAAGCACATCGAGAGCAAGGGCACGAAATTCATTCTCGGCACCTCCGTTGACGAGTTCAGCGAGCACTCTGCGAAGCTCAAGAACGGCGCTGCTGTGGATTTCGATATGGTGATAATCGCCGTGGGCGTCCGCCCGAACACCGAGCTGATTTCTGAAGCCGGCGGCAAGGTCGAAAGGGGCATCATCTGCGACGTCACCCAGAAAACCACGCTTGACGATGTTTACGCAGCCGGTGACTGCACCGTCAGTCACGACTCCTCCGCAGACTGCGACAGAATTCTTGCGCTCCTCCCGAACGCCTACATGCAGGGCGAGGTAGCCGGAAGAAACATGGCGGGCGCTGAAACCAAGTACGAAAATGCGATACCGATGAACGCCATAGGCTTCTTCGGGCTCCACATAATCACCGCAGGAAGCTACGACGGCGAGGAATATGTCGAGGAAAACGGCAATAATTATAAAAAGCTGGTATTCAAAAACGGACTGCTCAAGGGCTTCATACTCATGGGCGATGTAAAACGTGCAGGCATCTACACCTCCATGATAAAGGAACGCATCGACCTGTCGGACGTTGACATGGAAATGCTGAAAGACAGACCTCAGATGATGATGTTCAGCAAGGCACGCAGGGAAGAGAAGCTGGGAGGAATAAAGAGATGATCATTGACGCAAAAAACATGCAGTACGCAGAGCTGAATAAGATGATCAGGGACTCTGACGAGCAGAAGTTCACGCTTGAAAACGTGCTGGGACAGAGATACATCGGCGCAGGTCTTTCCGGCAAGGAGATACTCATAAAAGGGACCCCCGGCAATGCGCTTGGTGCGTACCTCAACGGCGCCAAGATAAGCGTCCACGGCAACGCCCAGGACGCCACCGGCGACACCATGAATGACGGCGCTATCATAATCCACGGCAACAGCGGTGATACCACCGGCTATGCAATGCGTTCCGGCGAGATATACGTCCAGGGCAACGCAGGCTACCGTGTAGGTATCCACATGAAGAGCTATCAGGACATGTTCCCGACCATCGTCATCGGCGGCAAGGTCGGCGACTTCCTCGGCGAGTACCAGGCGGGAGGTATCATCGTAGTCCTGGGTATCGGCGTTGAGGGCTGCCCGGTGGGACATTTCTGCGGCACCGGAATGCACGGCGGCGAGATGTTCATTCGCAGCGATGTTATGCCCAAGGGACTTCCCGTACAGGTATGCTGCACAGTCGCAACGGCTGAGGAGAAAGAGTCCATCAGGCACTATGTAGAGCGCTTCACAAAACATTTCGGCAACGATGCTGACACACTGCTGAACTCTAATTTCTTCAAGCTGACTCCGAACTCCGCAAGCCCCTACAAGCAGCTTTACGTCAACAATCTGTGATAACCATTCCCTATTATACCTGAAAGTGAGGTCGCACGCATGAAAAAGATATTCATCAATGCCAAAACCGAGATGATCTGCGGCAGTATCGCCGCTGCGCTGGAGGACGCCGGCGCTGAGATCACCAGCTGCTTTGACGATGAAGCGGCTGCTGCGGCTGAGCTTTCGGGCTATGACATGGTGATAGTATCCACGCCGCTGCGAACAGACTTTGGTCTGAACTGGGTAGCGCAGATACGCAGCCGTACGGACGCAGTGATAATCGTCATAGCAAAGACAGAGATAGCAGACGAAGTGCAGAACCGCATAAAATTCACCGGCGCATACGTCCTGCCAAGGCCCTTTACGAAGCAGGCTCTTCTCCAGACCATAAGAATGGCGGAGATGACCCGGGAAAGCCTGCTGCGGCTGGAGCAGGAAAAATCCAAGCTCACGAAGCAGCTTGAGGACACCAAGACCATCGACCGTGCAAAGTGCTGCCTTATCCAGTACCTTAATCTCACCGAAAACCAGGCGCACCGACACATACAGAAGCTGGCGATGGACACCCGTCGCACTCAGCGTGAGATAGCTGACGATATCCTCACCACATACAGCGGCATGACCAACGTGTAAGAACAAATGAAAAGCAGGGACTGTAAAATTCACAGTCCCTGCTTTGTTTTATTCGACTGGTATCTCTACGATCTCCGTAGCGGTGGAGTCGGTGGTTTTTTCGTCCGGCTCTATCTCGACCGGGTCGGGCGTGGTTGGCTCCGTTGTGGTCTTTGATGGCTTCGTTGTCTTGGCGGGTTTGGTGGTCTTTGCCGGCTTGGTAGTCTTTGCCGGCTTGGTCGTTTTCCCGGTGGTTGCACTGGTTGTGCTCTCCGGGATTTCCGGCTCGGCCGTGACAGGCGTCTGACTTCCCGAGGTGTCCGCCGTTGTTTCCGCCGGGATCATGGGCTCTGCGCCGTCAGTGGGCTTGGTACCGTCCCAGAGTCCGGCTTCCATCAGCGCACGGTGCATCTCCCACAGAGCTATGTAGTAGCAGTAGGGCCCGAGGTGCACTCCATCGCCGGAGTGAAGGCAGGTGCGCAGCTTCCCGTCCTCGTTCTTGAGGTACTGACCGAAATCCACGAAATGCACCCTCTCCGGGAACTCATTCTCAATGAACTTCCTCATCTCATCATTGAAGCTGTCAATGACGCTGTTTGCGCAGAACTTACTGCACACCGGAGTTATCGCAGCAACGAAAACATCGGCATCGCTCCCGTCAAGCGTTGCCTGAATGACCTTGCGGTAGTTATCACAGTAGGTCTGCTCATACACCATGTTGACATCGTTCATACCCATCGAGAGCAGGACGTACCGGGGCTTGCAGGCTTTCAGTACCTGGTCATAGGTCTGATCCTCCTTACCACGGAACTTGAACGTGTAGTCAAAAAAGCTGCGGGAACCGAGATTTCCCTTTGCAGCGACATGCTCCCGGGGAACTATGCCGTACTCTGCAAATCCGCTGCAAATGCTGTCCCCCACGAACAGCGAATAATCCACGAAGCTCAGTTCCTCTTCGCTCAGGTCGAACTGATCATGCACTTCGCTGTAGAAAATGTCAAAATCACTGTCAGCGTCCGGCGTGGTAGTGACCTCAGCAGTTGGGACCTGAACCGTCGTTGCTGTCATGCTGCCAGACTCGGCAGGTTTTATCTCCGGTGCGGAAACAGCGGGCGCCGTATCTCCGGTGGCAGTAATTGCAGTACTCGTCACAAGGTCCTGCATAGAAGCGCTGCCGCTGCTTTCCGGCTTCCTGTCGGGTGAGGAACAGCCGCTCAGCAGCACGCACGCCGCCAGCGCAGCAGTGTATATTCTGTATTTCATTTATATATCAAATCCTTCTGGATGGAAAATTCAAATCAGAGGCTGCCGTAAAATGCCGCAATTCGGCAGAACTGGATAAAAAACGCAGCCATGAAAAGCAAACAGACGCCCATATATCCAACACGGGCGTCCGTATATTTCTGTTGAAAATTACTTCTTGCCGTGCTTCTTTGCTGCGGGCTTCTTGGGAGCAGGAGCAGCAGCCTTGGGAGCAGGTGCAGGCGCAGCCTTGACCTCGGGCTTCTTCTCAGCAACAGCAACGGGCTTTTCCTCAGCCTTCTTCTCGGCTGCAGGTGCTGCCTTCTTTTCAGCAGCCGGGGCAGGAGCAGGCTTTTTCTCTGCAGCGGGCTTCTTTTCAGCGACGGGCTTCTTCTCTGCCTTCTTTGCAGGAACCAGCGGCTCAAGAGCCAGGAACTTTGCGATATCGCCGTCAACCTTTACAAGACCCTCTGCAACAGCCTTGTCGAATGAGATCTCGCCAGCAAACAGCTTGTCGATGTTCTCAGCGGAGCCTGTAACGTTTACCTGGAGGTCGTCATAGTGATAAGGAGCAACAGTAAGAACGCCGTCCTTTACCTCGACATAAACATCTCCGTCCTCTTCAAGGATCGTGAAGTTAGCAACAACAAGGTCCTCATACTTCTTAGCCTTAGCCTTGCTTCCCTTGAGATAACCATTGATCTTTTCAGCGAGTTCTGTATTTGTCATGATAGAAACCTCCTGTGGATTGCACCGGTCACCCGGATACATTACGCCATCCCCCTAACGGGCGACAGTTTTATTCAACAGCGGACCAGCGCTGTCTATTTCTTCTCTATGTAAGTATAACATATCCTATTCCGTATTGCAATAGGCATTTTCTATAAATTTACATAGAAAACCGCATAATTTTCAGCGGAAAAATATAAATCAGCACAAAGAGGTCCCACGTTTTCACAGTAGTTCGATCAATCCTTCTGGGGAATCTCCTTGCCGTCATAATCAACGAAATAACGCTTGGGTCTGGTGGCCTCAGGACGCTTGATCCTGGGTGCAGTCAGCAGATCAAGGCGTACAATATCACGGTACTCCGGCTTTACAAGGTAGTAAACATAGCTCTCAACAACGTTCGGAGTGGAGAGCACACGACCCTCTATCTTGAAGTTGTCGAATCCCATTTCAAGGTACTTGTCAAGCAGCTCCCTTGTAATGAAGGTCTTGTAGTTCATTACCTGGTAGAAGTTCATCATGGTGTTCTTGCAGTTGAAATCTGTAGCTTCCTTCATCGGGTCCGGAGAATTTGCACGGGTCCGGAGCGGGTTCATCATAAGCTGCTCGTCCAGTTCATTCGCACGGCGCTGACATCTTCCGAGCACCTGATAGTGCTCCTTACGACGAGGACAGTGCGGCACGCAGTAGGGATTGATAAGTATCTCGCAGCGCTTCCTGAGTTCCATCGGGATCTTGGCCAGCTTCTCGAAATCATTGTTCCAGTTATAATCAAGAACAACGAGCTTGTAATCCTTGTCGAACTCCTTCATGAGCTGGTCGTAGTCCTCTATCTGCTTTACGGTGGAGGAAGTCAGCGGGAACTTGGGATACTTTTCACGGATATACTCCTCCAGGAACGGGGCGTTGATGATTATTTCGTTGAAGCCGTTTTCAGCAAGGCGGCAGATACGGTTGCAGAACGGGTCTTTCAGATCCCCGGGAGTGAGAGTGGGGTTAGTAAATGTGTATCTGATCGGCACGCCACGCTTGTTGAACTCCTCGATGGTCCACTTGATCTCTTCCTTGGGTGTATGACCTGCAATGGTGCGTCCGCCGTTCCACAGTGCGGGAGCAAAGCAGCCATATGTAGATACTATCTTTACGTCACGGAAGTACTCCGGGTGCGCCTTCATCATGTCAAGAAGGTTCAGGTTAAGGTCGCAGTGCTTCCAGAAATCCGGAATATGAAAATTAGCTGTCATGTTAAATAACTCCTCTTTATTTTTGGAAAATACTATATTTATTATATAACAGATATTTCTTGTTGTCAAGACACTTTGCGACAAAATTCATTGAATAATCCCTGCACAAAAAGGGATACTACCCATAAAAAGGCAAAGAGAGGTAAAACGATGGCAGTAGTACTGATACGTGCATGCATACTCTATGTGATAATCACATTCTCGCTTCGTCTGATGGGCAAAAGGCAGCTTGGTGAGCTCCAGCCGTCAGAGCTGGTGGTAACGATACTGATCTCCAACATAGCCTCGGTGCCGGTGGAGGACTCCTCAGTGCCCATGCTGATGGGCGTCGTGCCTATACTGACGCTGGTCTGCCTGGACGTCATAATGTCTGCGGTGATGCTGAGGTTCCCGAAATTCCGGCGGATGATGATAGGAAGCCCCCGGGTGATAATGTCCGAGGGCGTGATAATGCAGAAAGAGATGAAGCGGCTCCGATACACGGTGGACGACCTTGTTGAAGCAATGCGGGAGGAGCAGATATTCGACATCAACCAGGTCTATTATGCCATTGTGGAAACCACCGGAAAGATACACTTCCTGAAAAAAACGGACTACCAGTCCGCAGAAAAGGCTGACGTGAACTGCGGCGGCTCCACTGACGACCCGCCTGCGGTGATAATCCGTGACGGTCACGAGGACGCCGAGCAGATGAAGATCATGGGGCTTGGCATGGGGTGGCTCCACGAGCAGCTCCGCCAGAAGGAGCTGTCGGTGCGTGACGTGTTCCTCATGACCGCTGACAAGAACGGCAAAAGCACTGTGATAAGCCGTCAGAGGGGGCTCTGAATGAACAGATTTATCGTAAGCATAGTACTCCTGGCGGTGATGGCGGCGGGCTGCTTCTACTCGGTCTATGCGACCACGCAGCGTACCGAACGGCTTTCCGCCCTGGTGGATAAGATCGAGGAATACCACACCAGCGGCGACAACGAAAATGCGCTGAAATACGCCCTGGAGCTCAGGCAGAGCTGGGACAGCATACTCCACTACAGCATTCTGGTGAACGACCTTGGTCATGCGATGGAGATAACCTCCTGCATAGCCGAGATAACCTCCTTTGCAGAAGAGGGCGACGATGAACTCTACGCCGCCTGCGACCGCACCCAGGCGCAGCTTGAGCTTTTCCGGGAAATGCAGATCCCCACGCTCTGGAAGATACTCTGAGCCATCACACGGTCATTTCATACAGACATTCGTCCCTGAGTTCGTCCGAAGAGCGGTTCTTTCTGCCGCGGGTGATCTCCCGGAGGGTCATGCCGAGCTTCTCCATCACCCTGCGGGAAGCTGCATTCCCGCTGTCGCAGTGAGCGATGAAACGTCTGGGCCCGCACTGGCTGAAATGCGCTGCCATGCCCCTTGCGGCTTCAGAGCCGTAGCCCATCCCCTGGTGCTCCCGGTCGATTATCCAGCCGAGCTCCCAGGCAGTCCCGTTCTCTTCAAGGTACACGCTGACTGAGCCTATCTGCTCCCCCTCCAGCATTATCGCCA
This sequence comes from uncultured Oscillospiraceae bacterium, assembly GCA_934454435.1. Taxonomy (GTDB): domain Bacteria; phylum Bacillota; class Clostridia; order Oscillospirales; family Ruminococcaceae; genus CAG-115. Next base: position 20,230 of record CAKSGA010000004.1, read on the forward strand.
TCTCCCAGAACTCCGGCTGCGGCTTTGCGGCTTCCGCTTCGCAACGGCGGATATAGCGCTCCGTTTCGGCGATGTCCCTGACCGGCAGGAACACCATCAGGCGTGTCAGCTCCGGATCTGCGGCGTATCTGTGGGTGGAATTCAGATGCTTCATGCTCAGGGGTTCAAGGGTAAGGCGGGGTGTGGTTATAGTCATTTGTACTCCTTAAAAAGCACCGCACCAAGTACTCTGGTGCGGCGTATTTTTATCTGAAATATGTTTCCGTAAGTGCTTTCAGCTTTGCTGCAAGGCGGTCGGTGGTCTTTCCGGGGAGCATTCTCCAGCGCCAGTTCGTGCCGACTGTTGACGGGACGTTCATGCGGCTCTCCTTGCCAAGCCCAAGGATATCCTGCATGGGCACTATCGCCAGCTTCGCCGGACTTGCATATACCGCACGAATACAGCTGCTGCTGAATTTCTCGAACAGACCCATGTGCAGATAGCGCTTCGCCATCGCCCGGGATTCCCGGTCAGCTTCACGATACCACTGCATGACCGGCATGTTGTCGTGGGTCCCGGTGTAGGCGCAGCAGTTCTCGGGGTAGTTGTGTGGGAGGTGCTCGTTATCGTTATTCTCCGGGTTGAAGCCGAACTGAAGCACCCGCATTCCGGGGAAGCCGGTGTCTTTCAGCAGCTCCCTCACGCTGTCGAAGATATCGCCGAGGTCCTCTGCGATGATGTTGACGTCTCCGAGGTCGTTCTTTATCGCATTGAAAAGCTCCATGCCCGGACCATTTTCCCACACGCCGTGCTCAGCGGTCTTGTGACCGTACGGGATCGCATAGTAGGTGTCGAACGCACGGAAATGATCAATGCGCAACATGTCAAAATTCTCCTTGGACTTTCCTATGCGGTCCAGCCACCATTTGTAGCCGGTCTTGTGCATTTCGTCCCAGTTGTACAGCGGATTCCCCCAAAGCTGACCCGTAGCAGAGAACAGATCCGGCGGGACTCCTGCGACACGCTTAGGGTTGAGGTGGTCGTCCAGCTCGAAAAGTTCCGGGTGGGACCAGACGTCAGCGCCGTCCAGAGATACATATATCGGGATATCGCCTATGACCTGAATCCCGTTCTTGTTGCAGTAACGGTGGAACCTGTCCCACTGCCGCCAGAAAATGTACTGCACGAACTTCTGAAACCGTATCTCGTCCTGGAGCTCGTCTTTCCAGCGCTTCAGAGCCTCGGGGGTGCGGGTCTTGATATCCTCGTCCCACTCCGTCCAGGGTCTGCCGCCGAACTTCTCCTTGAGTGCGGCGAACAGGGCATAATCGTCCAGCCAGTCCTGTTCATCCATGACAAAGGACGTATAGCCCACATCGTCAGTGAACCCGGCGTAAGCCTCTTTCAGCAGGGCGAGCTTGCAGGTGCGTATCTTGTCGTAGTCCACAAAGGACGGGTCAGCGCCGTAATCTGCGCCGGAAACCGAACTTCTGGCGATATAGCCGTTCTCTGCGAGCTCATCGAGGTCGATCATCAGCGGATCACCGGCAAAAGAAGAATATGGCTGATAGGGAGAGTCCCCGAACCCGGTAGGTCCTATGGGGAGCACCTGCCAGTACTTCTGCCCTGCACTGCTGAGCCAGTCGGCGAACCGCTCTGCTTCTGCACCGAAAGTCCCTATGCCATAAGGTGACGGCAGGCTTGTTATATGCATGAGTATTCCGCAGCTTCTCATGGTAGATCTCCTTAATATCTATGATACCATAATTATATTACTTTTGTCCCATATTGTCAAGAGCCACCGTAAAGGTTGACATTTGCGGGACGAGGGTTTATAATGGTGGTAACAAATCTACTTGGGGGACGAAATGACAGAGATAACCGTAACCAAAAACGACGCCGGGCAGCGTGCCGACCGCTTTCTCACCAAAGCCTACCCGAACCTTTCGCTGCCGCTGATATGCAAGCTCATGCGGAAGAAGCGCATAAAGCTCAACGGTGCCCGCACCGAGCCGAACACGAAGCTCTGCGAGGGTGACGTGTTCCGCTTCTACCTCAGTGACGAGCTGCTCGACACAGGCGGCAGGACGAAGCAGGCGGATTTCCGTGAAGTCCCGCCGGAGCTGGACGTGATCTATGAGGACGAAAATATCCTGCTGTGCGACAAGCCGGTGGGAATGGTGGTGCACGAGGACAACGACAACACCTCCGACACGCTGATAAACCGCATAAAGTGCTACCTCTGGAAGAACGGCGAATACGACCCGGACAGCGAGCTCAGTTTCGCCCCGGCGCTGTGCAACCGCATCGACCGCAACACCGGCGGGATAGTCATTGCCGCAAAGAATGCGGAGTCGCTGCGGGTCCTGAACCAGAAGATACGTGACCGTGAGCTGGTCAAACTGTACCTCTGCCTTGTGTGGGGAAAGCTCCCGAAGAGCTCCGACACGCTGACGGCGTACCTGGAGAAGCTCCCGGACGAGAACCGTGTGATAGTTTCCGACCGCAAGACCCCCTCCAACCGCACCATAAAGACGAAGTACCGTGTGCTCCGGGAGTTCCCCGACCGCAGTCTTGTGGAGGTGGACCTGCTGACCGGACGCACCCATCAGATAAGGGCGCATTTTGCGCACATCGGTCACCCGCTCCTCGGGGACGGAAAGTACGGCAGCAACAAGGACAACAAACAGGCCGGCATGGACTGCCAGGCGCTGTATTCCTACAAGCTGAAATTCGAGTTCACCACCCCGGCGGGCTGCCTGGAATATCTGAACCACAGGGAGTTTTCTGTAAATGACGTCCAGAAGATCTGGTTCATGAGCAAGGTCTGATATATTCAGGACAATGGGAGTTTTAGGGCTCCCATTGTTCAGTCTGTCGAAAAAGCATCTATCCCAGTATGCCGAGAAAGGTGCAGATGCTAGGAACCCGTATGACGGCTAGGCTTTGTGCATGTTGCCCTTTATTGCCCGACATCGTGTCGGGCTGGGGGCAACCGCACAAACATCGTGTTTGTGCCTGCCGTCATACGGAGTGACAACACAGATGTGCCTTTATCGACAGCCTGGGACAATGGGAGTTTTAGGGCTCCCATTGTTTTTCGTTATAATCGTAACCAAATTTTCACCTAAATCCCGGGATTAATGCTTGCAATAAGACTGATTTTATGGTATAATGTAAATTGTATATCAATGCGTATCGCCTATACTATATTATTATAAAGGAAACACTATGGATAACCAGGAAACCAGTCTTATATACGGCAGAAATGCCGTGACAGAAACTCTGAACTCCGGCAGGGAGGTCGACACAGTTTACGTACAGAAGGGTGCTTCCCTCGGGAAGATAATGGCGCTTGCAAAGAAATCCGGCGCTGTGGTCAAGGAGGTAAGCGACGAAAAGCTCACCGCCATGTGCGGGACTCCCAAACACGGCGGGACCGCCGCTGAACTCGCTTCGGCGTCCTACTCCACCGTGGAGGACATTCTCGCTGCCGCTGAGGGAAAGGGCAAGCCGCCGTTCATTATCATAGCTGACGAGATCGAGGATCCCCACAACCTCGGTGCGATAATCCGTACCGCAGAAGCCGCCGGCGCCGATGGACTGATAATCCCCAAAAGGCGCAGCGCTTCCCTCAATGCGACCGTGTTCAAGACCTCCGCAGGCGCTGCGGCATGGCTAAAGGTCGCAAGAGTGCCGAACCTTGTGGACGCCATAAAGCGCCTGAAAGAAAACGGCGTCTGGGTCTACGGTATGGAAGCCGACGGGACCCCTTTTGACAAGGCAGACCTCTCCGGCGCTGTGGCACTGGTGATCGGCAGCGAGGGCTTCGGGCTGGGCAGACTGGTCCGTGAAAACTGCGACATGACCCTTTCCCTGCCGATGTTCGGAAAGGTAAACTCGCTGAATGCGTCAGTTTCAGCGGGAATTCTCATGTATGAGGTTGTCAAGCACCGGAGCTGAACCGGAAGTTTAATTAGGAGAGATATTGATGTCTGATAAGTACAGCATTGACGATATTCTTGCGGAGGTTGACAGGAAGCGCAGCGAACATTCCACCGAACAGCCTGTCGGAAGCGTCACCGAGATAATCGGCGGAAACGAGCTCGACAGCCTTATGCGCACCTCCGGAGTAAAGACACGTATGTCCGACAGCGAGCTCCAGGAGCAGGAGCGTGCCGAGGAAGAAGCCGCACGGCAGCGTGCGGAAAACATAAGGAAAGCCGCTGAGAAGCGCACCGGCGAAAGCTATTCAGATGATGAGGAGTCCGCTGCCCGGGAGCGTGCCGAGAACATCAGAAAGGCAACCGAGCGCAAGACGGAGCAGCTCCGCAAAAAGACCGAGGCGGAGGAAAAGCGCCGCCACGAGCGTGAGGAAAAGGAGCGCCTTGCAGAAGTACGCCGCCTTGAAAAGCTCCGCCAGGACGCACAGAAGCGTGAACAGGCGGCAAAGGAACACACCGCAGAACGCACCATGCAGTTCACGCCGCAGCCCAAGGAGACCGCAGAGCCGGAGCACAGCGGGTTCACGGCGGAACTGTCATCCCCAGGGGAAGCTGCGAAGCTCTTTGCTGACAGCGAGCCGGAGGTCGTACAGCCTAAGAGCGAGCACGTTCAGCCGTTCGTCAAGCCCGCAGTTGCCGGCGCTGACGATGATATAATCTTCCACACCAGGAGCGACCTTGTCACCACCGAGACCCAGAAGCTGCGCAAGCTCCAGCGTATCGAGGAGATAAACCGTGCGCTTCTGGCGGCGGACCGTGCGGCTGAAGAGCCGGACGAACTCGTTGACTCCCTCAACCCGATGGAGTCCAGGGAAAAGGCAGTTGACGAGCTGAAAAACACCCCTGCTCCACAGGAGATAGGCGACACTCTTGCAGTTTCCGGCAACGACCTCAAGAAGATGTCCAGCGGCGAGGCGGAGCATGTCAAGGAGTATTCTCCCGTGACATCACGGAAAAAGTCCCACAGCAGCGCTGACGAGGTACTTTTCACACCGGGCGCCCAGAAAAAGACCGACCTTTCCGAAAAGGACCGCCGCTCCAGCGATGCGCTCATAGCTTCCCTCAACGAGAAGCTGAAGGAGCAGCGTGAAAAGAACATCGCTGAAGAGCGAACCGTTACACTCTCTGACATATCCGACCCAAGGGTGCTCCCGCCAAAGGGTCTGAACCTTGACTACGACAAGGTGATCGACACCAGCATTCTCCCCACGACCGACCCCGTTGCCGCCGTGCGTGAGGCGGAAGCCCTCGCTGCCCGCAAGAAGCGCCGTATCTCCAACTTCATGCTGGAGGACATCGGCGACGAGCAGGAGGAGCAGGACGATGAGGACGACGAAGAGGAAGAAGAGGACGAGGTCATCGACCTTGACGACGAGAACGTCATAACGGAGCGCCTTGCCCGTGCCGGAAAGGGTCTTGCGGGCAGACTTGTGATACTTGCCCTGCTGACCATCGCTGCCATAATTGCAGAGGTATTCTTCACATTCAACATCGACAATGTGCCGATACTTTCAATGCTGCATACCGATGTTTCAGTGTTCCTCTACACCAACCTGACAATTGGAATTCTCAGCTTCGGAGCATGCTCCAGCGTTATTACGAATGGTTTTTCAAGGCTCCTCAAGAAAAAGCCGGACGGCGACACCCTCTGCGCCTTTGCGCACCTGGGAGCCCTCGGCGCTATAGTAATGTTCCTTGCAAACCCGAATTACCTGATAATGGGACGTTCTTTCGTGTACCTGGTAGTTTCCATGCTGGCACTGTGCTTCAACACCATTTCAAAGCTGTGCACAGTCCATGCGGCTAAGAACAACTTCCGCTTCGTCACCGGCGACAGCGAGAAATATTTCGTTGAATGCACTGACGGCGAGGACGCCGAGCAGCTCGCAAGGGGCGCTGTAAGAGGCTTCCCGGTAGTAGCTTCCATGCGCAAGACCGAAATGCTCTGCGACTTCATCATCTCCACCTACTGTGAGGATATCTCCGACCGCATTTCAAGGGTGCTCACACCGGTCGTGCTGGCGCTCTCCGTTATCGGCGGAGCTGTCGGCTTCTTTATCACCGGCGGCGAGAACACCGGCAGCATTCTCAATCAGTGGTCCATCGCTGCCACCGTTTTCTCAGCTATACTCTGTGTCGGTGCGACTTTCACCGGGGCGCTCATAGTCATGCTGCCCATGCTCAGCGCTTCCAGAAAGACCAGCCAGCGCCGTGCCGCTATCCTCGGTTACAGTGCGGTCGAGGACTTCAGCGCCGTGAACTCCGTGCTGGTCGAAGCAAAGACGCTGTTCCCCTCCGGCTCCGTTTCCGTCCGGAATATCTGGGATTACAACAAGAACGGCACGAACGGTTCCCAGCACGTCACCATCGACGAAGCCATTATCTATGCGGCAAGCCTGGCGGTAAGCTCCGACAGCATTCTCGCCGACCCGCTGTTCAACATGCTGAACTACAAGCCTGCGCTGCTCAAGAAGGTGTCTAACTGCGTCTATGAGAGCGGTCTAGGCGTTTCCGGCTGGATAGGCAGCCGCCGCATTCTGCTCGGAAGCCGGGATCACATGAAATCTCATGGCATAATCGTTCCGGACAGCAAGAAGGAGTCTGCGCTCAACAAGAACCACGACGAGGTCGTCTACCTTGCAGTTGCAGGCGAAGTCTGCATGCTGTTCTTTGTGACACTCTCTGCTAACCCACAGGTGAAGCATCACGTCCAGAGGCTCGCCAGAAACGGCGTCAGCCTTGTTATCAAGACCGTTGACGGCGCTCTCAGCGAGGGTATCGTTTCCGAGCTCTTCGACATCTACGCCGAAAACGTGAAGATACTCCCCGCAGAGGTCCACGACACCTTTGACGAGCACACCAGGTACGCCGGCAAGGGCAGCGCAGCGGTATCCTGCGACGGTACGTTCTCCTCTTTTGCTTCCGCAATAAACGGTGCAAAGGCGCTCCGGGAACGCATCAGAATGGGCTGTATCATGGAGATCGCAGGCATTTCCCTTGGGATACTGCTGGTGTTCATCTTTGCGATATTCCGCAATTTCTCAGTATTCAACGGTTTCTGGATAGCCGGATATAATGTCGTATGGCTCATTTTCACCGCACTGGTGATGGAGTTCAAGCGCATATGACCCCTGACGAAGAATATATGACAAAGGCGCTGGCCCTCGCCCGGCGTGCCTACGACCTGGGCGAGATCCCGGTGGGTGCGTTGGTGGTGGGACCTGACGGCGCCATCATCGGCGAGGGGTGGAACCTCCGGGAGCACCTGCAGTCCCCCACCGCCCACGCCGAGATCCTTGCAATAGAACAGGCGGCGAAAGCCCTCGGCAGCTGGAGACTTTCCGGCTGCACGCTTTATGTCACGCTGGAGCCGTGCCCCATGTGCGCCGGAGCCATAATGAACTCCCGACTGAAGCGGGTGGTCTACGGCGCATTCGACGACAAGAACGGCGCCTGCGCCTCCGTGGTGAACCTGTTTGAAGAGCGCTTTACGCATATTCCCTTCGTACGAAGCCGCATACTCATGCAGGAGTGCGGCGACATTCTCACAGAATTCTTCCGGGAGCTGCGGGACAGCTCCGACCAATAACACGAAAGAACGATGACATGAATAAATACCAGAAGCTGGCAAGCAATACCATAATTCTGGCGATAGGACAGTTCGGCTCAAAAATGCTCGTGTATGTAATGCTGAAATTCTACACGAACATGCTGGGCGCCGACGGCTTCGGTGATGTGAACAACATCATCAACGCCTCATCGCTGCTGATATCCGTGGTCACTCTCTCGATAAACGAGGGTGTGCTTCGCTATGCCCTGGACAAAGCGAACAACGGAAAGCATGTGCTCTCCATCGGCATAAACACTGCGATGATCGGACTTGTGCTGTTTGCGGCGGCGGTCCCTCTTATCGGGTTTATCGACATGCTGGCGGACTACAAGTGGCTCATCTACATGTACGTAGCCACCGGAAGTATCAAGGGCATCTGTGCGATATACGTCCGTGCCCGGGGGCATGTGAAGCTGTTTGCCGTGGACGGTATCCTGACGACCATTGCGGTGATCCTGCTGAACCTCCTGCTGCTCGGCGTGTTTGACCTGGGCATTGTGGGATATGTTCTGTCGGTGTCCCTCGGCGATTTCTGCTCGATAATCTTCCTGACCATCAGGGCGAAGCTCTACAAGCAGTACCGCCCCCTCGGCAACGACCCGGTGCTTGCGAAGTCCATGATACGCTACAGCATTCCCCTCATGCCGACTACCATCATGTGGTGGATAATCAACGTGTCCGATACGTTCATGGTCACTGCGTTCTTTGGCAGCGCCGCAAACGGCGTGTACTCGTTCGCATTCAAGTTCCCGAACCTTGCGGCGATCGTGGTGGGGATCTTCTCCCAGGCGTGGCACATGTCCGCCATCACCGAGAGAAACTCCCGAAAGATCAGCCAGTTCTACTCCAATGTGTTCAGCATGATAGAAACCGTCATGTTCATCACCGCAGCCGGAATTCTTCTGATACTGCGCCCGATGATCATGCCGTTCTTCGGCAGCAAGGAGTTCGCCGGGGCGTACATTTATGTGCCGTTCCTGGTGGCGGCGGTGGTGTTCCAGAGCTTCAACAACTTCCTGAGTTCCATATACGAAGCCTGCAACAAGACCATGCACTCGCTTATCTCCAGCATTATCGGCGCTTCCAGCAACGTCCTGCTTAACCTTATACTGCTGAATTCCCCCATGGGGGTCCTCGGCGCTGCACTGGCGACTTTCGTCAGCTACGTGCTGGTGTACATCTACCGTGTCATCGACACCCGGAAGTACCTCTACATGCATGTCAATTTCCCGATGATGTTCCTTAACCTCGGGCTTATCGGCGTTATGTCCGCCTGCGTTATGCTGATGGACGAGGGGCTGCTGCTCAACGTCGTGAACTCTGTTGTGTTCCTGGTGATCGTTGCGATCAATTTCAAGTCGGCAATGAAAGCCGTGCGGCTTTTCATTAACAAGAAGCGCAGCGGCTCTACCGGAGCTCCTGACGGAGAAGCCTGACCCTAAACAAAACACCCGCCATTTCTGACGGGTGCGGATATATGTATGTTGACTTCACTGGAGCTTGTTCAGGGTCTTTTCAGAGCTGTTCACGACTGAAAGCAGCGCAGCCGCCTGCTTTGAGAACTCCTGCTCGATACGTGCAGTGGTTATTTTGTCGTCCTCTGAGCCGCCGTTTTCTGCAGCAGAGCGTGCCTTGGTGTCCTCAATGGAGAGCGCCGCAGAGGTCAGCCCGGAAACCTTGTTTTCCGGAATGCTGAACACATGCTCATCGTTGGACTTCCCTGCGCTGTAGATCATGCGGTAGCAGCGGTAGACCGCCATCGAGAGGTATGAGTACACCGCCCTTGACAGCTCGGAATTCTTCGCCTTTATGAGAAGTGAGAAGATGATCTCGATGGAGTTGGTAAGCAGCTTCTTCTGAAAGAACACTGACAGCCCCGAGGGAGCGCCATCATACTTTTCAGCAGCTGAGCTCTCCGGCAGCTCCTGCTCCGTAACGGAAGCGCCGGTGCTGAGGGGCGAGCGCCCGAGCAGGTAGTCTATGGAAACATTATAGTAATCCGCAGCACGCACGAGAAAATCCAGACCGCACTCACGCTTTCCGTTCTCGTAATGTGACAGCAGCGCCTGGGTGACCTCAAGGTCAGCGGCAGCCTGCTTCTGGCTGAGACCCCGTTCCTTACGCAGCAGCGTCATGATACGGGGGAAGTCTTTATTCATACATTTTCTCCTTATTATTATTTTCCCCATGGTTTCGTTTTTTTGTATAATACCATATTGTATATTATAAACTGAATATTCCGATTTGTAAAGTGTCATATTTCACAAAAAAACGACAGTCTGATAGGGCATTATCTATAATACTGTAAGCAGCGGACTGCATGTGGTCAAATTCAGCGAAAATAACGCTAAATGTAGTGACCAAGCCCACTGAGCGCACTTCCGGGTTCAAATACAGTCTGACTTTTCTGCGCAGAATATACTCTGCGTATACCAAAGACCAAACCGGCATTCTGCCGAGCACATAACGAAAGGTATAAGGAACATGAAAAATTACTATCTGTATCTCATTCGTCACGGACTTACCCAGGGAAATCTTGACGGAAAGTATATCGGTCAGACCGACCTTGCTCTCTGCCCGGAGGGAGAAAAGGAGATACACAGACTGGCGGAGTCCGGGGTTTACCCCGGGGTGGAGCGTGTGTATTCCTCCCCGCTGAAGCGCTGCACCGAAACCGCCCAGATCATCTACCCGGAGATACAGCTCACAAAAGTAGACGAGATCGCCGAGATGGACTTCGGCGAGTTTGAGGGAAAGCACCAGAAAGACATCGCCGACCTGCCGGAATACACCGAGTGGCTGAAAGGCGGTCCGGAAGCATGTCCTCCCGGCGGTGAGAAGTTCGGGGATTTCTCTCTGAGGTGTATAAGCGGCCTGGATATTATTTTCAGCGACATGATGAAAAAAGGACTAACCCGGGCGGCGGTGATCACCCACGGCGGAGTTATCACCAACCTGCTCGCTGGGTTCGGTCTGCCAAAGGGAAAGCCGGCTGACTTCATGCTGCCCCCCGGCGGCGGCTACGAGATAATCCTGTCGGCGTTCCTCTGGCAAAAGGGACCGGTGTTCGAGATCAGCGGAAGATTGTTCTAAAGGAGAAATTATGACAGTTCAGGAATTACAGACAAAGCTCTTCGAGCTTGACATACCCCACTATTACTACAACATCTGCGGCACCGGCGAGGACGAGGATCAGCGTATCTGCCTGGTAAACGAAGCCGGAAAGTGGCTTGTCTACTACAGCGAGGACGGCGACCGAATGGAACTCTCCGAATACGCCGCTGAAGCGGACGCCTGCGCCGACTGCCTCGGCAGGCTCTCGGAGTAAGCCATGAAGAAGCGGTTAAGGGTCGCTGCCGCCCTTGTTTCGGCAGTGCTGCTGTGCGGCTGTTCCGGTGTCCGGGAAGACCGCCAGCCCCTGGATGTGAACACCTCTCCCGTGGTGGATAACAACTGCGTCACACCGCCGTTCTGGGTGGTGGAGGACGAGAGCACCGGGGCGCAGGTCTTTCTTCTGGGAAGCATGCACGCCGGCGCCGCCGGGTCGGAGTACCCGGACTATATTCTGGAAGCGCTCCTCAACAGCAGCTGGGTGGCTCCGGAGATGGACACGATATCGTTCAGCAGTGACTTTTTCCTCCAGCAGAAGTGCGTGAAGTACCTTCAGCTCAGCGGAACCACGGCTAAAGAGCTCCTCGAAGCTTCCTACGACAGTACGGTGTCGTACTTCAGAAGCAAAGGCATATGGCAGGACGGAATGGAGCAGATGACGCCGTTCTACTGGGCTTCTGCGGCAAGCGGGCTGGTGGTCAGCCAGGCGGGACTTGACACGGAGCTCGGCACGGAAAACGTCCTGCTGGAGATAGCCCACAAGGAGGGTATAAAGGTCCGGGAGATAGAGGGCGGCGAAGCGCAGTACAAGATGATGGGCGAGATACCCATGAGCGTGCAGCTCCAGACCCTGGCGGAGTGCGTCGGCGACGACAATATCAATTCCCAGGCGGAAGCCTCTGCGGAGCTCTACAATGCCTGGAGTCGCTTTGACGAGGACTATTTCAGCACCCTTACGGTTTACGACCCGGAAGAGGTCGATAACCCCGATGACTGGCAGAGTTACTACGACATGATGTACACCGACCGCCAGAAGAAGATGGCTGATTTCATAACGGAAGCCCTGAAAAACGGCGAGCAGGGATTCGTATTCGTGGGGGCGATGCACTTCTATGCTGCGCCGTCAGTGATCTGTCTGCTGGAACAGGCGGGGTATGAGGTCACGGCGATACACGGCGTCACCCGGGGTGAGGGTCTTAAAGCCGCCTGAGTTCTAAACGTCGTTCAAACGGAATATAATGTCAGCACAGACGATCTGAAAGGAGAAGCCATGCTGACATTAAAACGCCGTACAAGCCCGGACGAAACCCGTTCCCGGGAGCTCATAAAGGAATACGAAGCCCTGACCGAGCGCCTTGCGAACATACGAAGCTGCTTTGACCTTGCCGAGGAGGAGTCGGACATCGACGCCCTGATCTATGAGGAGAACGCAGTACAGTGCCGCCTTTCGGCGCTGAGCCTTAAAGCAAGGAGCATGGGCGTCCACGCCGAGCTCTTTGACCGCCGTCAGAAGTGATCACGCTGCTGTTTTCTGTGCCGACTGAAAAAATATCTTAAAAAATCGAATATTTTTTGAAAAAAGCTATTGACAAATCCATAAAGCTGTGATATAATAATATAGTCGTTGAGAGCCAAGAACTCAAACGAAGAAAAGAATAAATGCGGGTGTGCTGGAACTGGCAGACAGGCACGTTTGAGGTGCGTGTGTTGTATGACATACGGGTTCAAGTCCCGTCACCCGCACCAGACCATCGTACAGAAATGTACGATGGTTTTTCTTTTATTTGCACCTACCCTGCCCTCCAACAGTATAAAAGCCGAACACTGGTGCTCATATCGCTCGTTTGATCAGGTCTGAAGATGCCGGACGCAGAGCAGCTTTTACACAGGATGCTATGAACAATATGGCAAAAAAACACCGCACTTTTCAGTGCGGTGTTTTGGTGGGAGCTGGTGGATTCGAACCACCGAAGCATGACGCAGCAGATTTACAGTCTGTCCCCTTTGGCCACTCGGGAAAGCTCCCATATTCAATTGTAAGTTCCATTAAAAAATGGAGCTGGTGGACGGATTCGAACCCCCGACCTGCTGATTACAAATCAGCTGCTCTACCAGCTGAGCTACACCAGCGTAAAGCGTTGTCAGTTTTGTTTCATCTCCCTGACGACTTATATATTATATCATATTATTTCACGTTTGTCAACACCTTTTTTCAAAAAAAAACTGATTTTTTGCGAAAAGTTTTTGAAAGGTTCCACAAAATCGCATAAGAAAGCCCCGGAGCGGATATCCGTCCCGGGGCGGGGGAATTTATTCCTGTGCGGTGACTTCCTTGTAGAACTCAGAATAGTCCCTGCGCTTGTCGTTCGTGAACTGAATAGCGGTCCTGGGGTGCTGGTTGAGCATTCCGGTCAGGAGGTACTGGGTGTCATAGCCCCAGACAACGCCCTCGTCCCTGAGCTTCTTCATGTGCTTCTCAATAAACTGGAGAGCCGGATAAATGTTGTACTTCGGGTTCTTGAGGAAACCGAGGAGCAGCTCCATTGCGCAGTTTCCGGCGCCTCTGCCCATTTCGGAGTATGTTCCGTCCAGCCAGTCAACGCCGTCGCCGACTGCTTCAACAGTGTTAGCGAACGCCAGCTGCTGGTTATTGTGTGCGTGAATTCCCAGCTTCTTTCCGTACTTTGCAGCATATTCGCCGTACAGCGCTGCGATACGCTCGATCTGCTCAGGGTACAGTGCGCCGAAGCTGTCTACTATATAAATAACGTCTACCGGTGACTTTCCGAGAATATCCAGAGCAACCTTTATGTCAGCGTCCTGGGCGTTGGAGATAGCCATGATATTGCAGGTCACCTCGTAACCCTTGGCTGCGCAGTCCTCAATGACTTCAACAGCGGCGGGGATCTGATTTAGGTATGTCGCAACACGGATCACATCTATCGGGCTTTCACTGCGCTTGTGGATATCATTGCGGAAATCACATCTGCCTACGTCCGCCATTACTGCGATCTTGAGATCGGTGTTGTTTTCGCCAACGATCGCACGGATATCCTCGTCGTCACAGAACTTCCACTTTCCGAAATCCTTTACATCGAACATTTCCTTGGAAGCCTTATAGCCGAACTCCATAACGTCCACGCCTGCTTTTATATTGGTCTGATACAGGTCCTTGACAAAATCGTCCGTAAACCTGAACGCATTTACTAGTCCGCCGTCACGCAGCGTTGCGTCTACTATCCTGATGTCAGATCTGAAATCCATGAGCTTTGAAACTTCCTTCATTTTACTACATTCCTTTCGTTGCTTTAGCACTTTTATGCTTTTGTGCTTTTATGCTTTTTATCTCTAAAGTGCCAATGATGATATTATACACCTCTTGCCCGGATTTGTCAACCCCTTTTTCAGATTTTTTCATATTTCTTTATTATCTCAGAATCTCAGATCAAAAAAATATCTCAATCAAAAGAAGCGGGAGGGGCAAGCCCCTCCCACAGTCTGTCGAAAAACTTATCAAATTTTGCGTAGCATACTGAAAGTTTTCGGTCCAGCCTTTTTCAAAAGGCTGGCAGGTCGAGGGCAGCGCCCTCGTCTGCCGTTAGGCACGCACTTCGTGCTTAGCCTTTGCAGACGGCGAAATCTCTACGGCTAAAAAGCGCTAAAGGGGTGTGGGCAGGGGGCAGACTAAGCCCAGCCACAGGCTGGGCGTGTCTGGTAAACTAAGAGTTTTCCCCCACAGTTTCTTTCAAATTATTTACCGTAATGACTTTTTCGACAAGCTGCGGGAGTGGCAAGCCCCTCCCATACATATGATTGCTTGTTATCACTCAACGACCTTGTAGTCCTTATCCTCGACAGCCTTTTTCAGCACGTCAAAGGGAGTGTCAGCCGAGAGCCTTATAACAGCCGTACCCTTTTCATGGCTGACCTCTGCGCTCTCAACCGTGGGTATCGCTTCAAGGGCCTTCTTGACTGCCGCCTCACAGTGACCGCACATCATACCCTCGATCTTCATTGTTACTTCCATGTTTTTTTCCTCCTTGTGTTTGTGGTGTATTTTTCTGTCATGCGACCCATCGTGGAGCTTCACGAAATTCAGCCGCAGTGCATTTGTAACTACGCAGAAGCTGGAAAGGCTCATCGCCGCAGCTCCGAACATCGGGTCAAGGCTCCACCCGAACAGGTTGACGAACACGCCTGCCGCCAGCGGGATCCCTATCGTATTATAGATGAACGCCCAGAACAGGTTCTCCTTGATGTTCCGCAGAGAAGCACGGCTCAGCCTTATCGCCGCAGGGACGTCCGTCAGGCTGCTGTTCATCAGCACGACATCTGCGGCGTCTATCGCAATGTCCGTTCCGGCTCCGATCGCTATGCCGAGGTCCGCACGGGTGAGCGCCGGAGCGTCGTTTATTCCATCGCCGACCATTGCGACCCTGCCCTGCTGCTTCAGGCGGCGTATCACCTCTTCCTTTCCGTCCGGCAGAACTCCTGCGATGACCTTGTCAACTCCCGCCTGTGCGCCGATTGCCCTCGCAGTGCGCTCATTGTCGCCGGTCAGCATTACAACGTGTATGCCCATGTTCCGGAGCTGCTTTACCGCATCGGGACTTTCCGGCTTGATCACGTCAGCCGCTGCGACAACTCCCAGCAGGCTTCCGTTACGGGCGAAGCACAGCGGAGTCTTGCCCTCGCCGGACAGCCTGTCGCACTCCGACAGCACGTCCTGCGGCATTCCGACCCTGGAGGATATGAACTTCACGCTCCCCCCCAGGAGCTCTTCGCCCTCCAGCTTCGCTGAAAGACCACTGCCGGGCAGCACGGTGAAATCTGACGTTTCCGCCGGGTCGAGGTTTTCCTCCGCAGCCCTCTGCATGACTGCCAGGGCAAGCGGGTGCTCGCTCTTCGCTTCAAGGGAGCACGCCGCCGTCAGCAGCTCACGCTCGCTCACGCCGAATGGAATGATATCCGTGACCGCAGGCTCGCCCTTTGTGATAGTGCCTGTCTTATCAAGCGCAACAACGCTGACTTTCCCGGTCTGCTCCAGTGACTCCGCAGTCTTGAACAGAATGCCGTTCTTGGCCCCTACGCCGCTGCCGACCATTATCGCCACGGGAGTTGCCAGACCCAGTGCGCAGGGGCAGCTGATGACCAGCACGGAAATTCCCCTTGCAAGGGAATATCCCACGGTCTGCCCGCAGAGCAACCACACAGCTATAGTCACAAGCGAAATGCCGATGACCACCGGCACGAACACTCCGGACACCTTATCCGCCAGCTTTGCGATGGGCGCTTTGGTCGCCGAAGCATCGCTGACCATTCTGATTATCTTTGAAAGTGCGGTATCTCCTCCGACCTGCGTCGCCCTGCACCGCAGGTAGCCGGACATGTTTATAGTCGCTGCGGAAACTCTGTCGCCTGTGGATTTGTCCACCGGAATGCTCTCGCCGGTCAGTGCGGACTCGTTGACGGCGCTGTCGCCCTCTATCACAACGCCGTCTGCGGGAATGCTCCCGCCGGGCCTGACCGCAAAGATATCCCCGACCGCAAGCTGATCTATGGGAATTTCCACCTCGGCTCCATCACGTATCACCGTTGCGGAGTCCGGAGCCAGCTTCATCAGGGAGCGCAGGGCGTCCGTGGTCTTGCCCTTGGAGCGTGCCTCCAGCATTTTTCCAACTGTTATCAGTGTGAGTATCATCGCCGCAGACTCGAAGTAGAACTCGTTCATATACGCCATCGCAGCTTCTGCGCCGCCGTGGAGCTGAGCGTCAGTCATTGCGAACAGCGCAAACGTGCTGTAACCGAACGCCGCCGAAGCTCCCAGAGCCACCAGCGTATCCATGTTCGGTGCTCCCCTGAACAGCGACTTGAAGCCGCTGATAAAGAACCGCTGATTTATCACCATCACCGCCGCCGTCAGCAGGAGCTGAACGAGCCCCATTGCCACGTGATTTCCCTCCAGGAACGGCGGCAGCGGGAATCCCCACATCATGTGTCCCATGGAGAAATACATCAGTATCATCAGGAACACCAGGGACGCTGTCAGCCGCTTTCTCATGCTGCGGAATGCGGCGCCGGTGTCGTCCCTGGGCTTCTCTGACGGGGCTGCGGCGCCCTTTTCGCTGGCGCCATAGCCGGCGGCGACCACCGCATCTATTATCTCCTGCGGAGAAGCAGTCCCCTCTACCCCCATGGAGTTCGTCAGCAGATTAACTGAGCATGAGCTGACCCCCGGGACCTTTGACACTGCCTTTTCGACACGGGCGCTGCATGCTGCGCAGCTCATTCCCGTGACATCAAACTGTTTCATTTTCTATGTCCTTTCTTTATTTCATGAGCTTTTGCAGTGTATTCACAAGCTCGTCTATGACCTCATCGTTGCCCTCACGGATATTCTGCGCAACGCAGCTTTTTATATGGCTCGCCAGGAGCTCACGGTTGAATGCGTTCAGCGCAGCGTTCGCAGCGGCTACCTGCACCAGAATATCCGTGCAGTAGGCGTTGTTCTCCAGCATTCCCTCTATCCCCCTGAGCTGACCCTGTATGCGCTTTATCCGGTTCATCAGCGCTCTGTACTCCTCCGGAGAGCGCTCCTTGGTCTTTTTGCACTCCCTGCAGTGGCAGCATTCCTTTTGTTCCATATCATCACCTCGCATATATTATATACCCCCAGGGGGTATTTGTCAAGAGGGGACCATGCAGTTTTTGTCGTAAAAATTTCCGCCGGCATCGTTGACAAATCGGTCAGGGTGTATTATAATAGTATGTACACAATATGGAAAATAATTTCACCGGAATGCAACCTTTTGCAGTCTGCTCCGGTCTTATTTGTCAGAAAGACAAGACCTGAAAAGAGGGGGTATATCATGATCAGAACGTTTAATTCCGTGACTTCGGCGGTGATATCCATAGCGATGGTGCTAGCAATGTTCCTGTTCGTCACTCCGATGACCACCGGCAGGGCGGAGGCGGAAACCGAAACCGCCGCTGACAGCTCAGTTGAAGTCCTGTTCAGCTCCGGCTCCAGGAAGATAACCGGGAAATACGTCATAAAGAAAGACAGCGTGCTCCCTGAAGGGACCACGCTCACTGTAAAGAAAGGCGGAAAACTGTATATCCTCCCGGGTGCGGAACTCACGCTGAACGGCACGCTGAAGGTCGCCGCAGGCGGCTCCGTATTCGTGCAGGGAGATATGAACGTCCACAAGACCGGAAAGATCTCCTGCACCGGACGCATGAAAATACAGAAGTCCGGCTGCCTGAGCCTTGACGGAAAGCTCGCCGTGAACAAGGGAGGAAA
Organism: uncultured Oscillospiraceae bacterium; assembly: GCA_934454435.1. Classification (GTDB taxonomy): domain Bacteria; phylum Bacillota; class Clostridia; order Oscillospirales; family Ruminococcaceae; genus CAG-115. The sequence continues at coordinate 38,238 of CAKSGA010000004.1, forward strand.
CGTACTTGGCCAGGGCACGCTTGCCGTGCTGAACGAGTTCTCCGACATCTCCTGCAAGGGAACGGTGACTGCGAAAATAAAGGCTCCCGACCCCATCGAAAAGGACGGCGTGACCACCATCGGCGGCGTCATAATCGTCAACCGTGAGTTCGGCCTGCCGGAAACCTACGGCGATGGTCTGGACAGCGCCACCTACAGCGCATATCTCAAAATGAAGGAAGCCTCCGGCTATAATATGGAGATCGTTTCCGGATTCCGCTCCTTCCAGAAACAGAAAGACACCTTTGCCTACTGGGAGTCCATAGACGGCTTTGAGCGGGCTAGCAGATACTCCGCCCAGCCGGGACATTCAGAGCACCAGACAGGGCTTGCGATGGATATAACCTCGCTGAACCAGAGCTACGGGAAAACTCCCGAGGGCAAGTGGCTTGCGGCGCACTGCTGGGAATACGGCTTCCTGCTGCGCTACCCGCAGAACAGCGAGGATATAACCGGCTACATCTACGAGCCATGGCATGTCCGCTATCTCGGGAAGAGCACCGCAAAGCTGCTGCACGACAGCGGGCTCACTCTGGAGGAGTTCCTCGGGGTAAACAGGGCGTGATTTGTTTTGAGAACAGGCATGGGCTGCATGATCGATATGCAGCCCATATATTTTATTTCAGCGTTCTGAGATACTTCTTCTGCTCATCCGTTATTCGGAAGCTCTCGATGGCTTTCTGAACAGTCCGGCGGTGGGTCGCAGGGTCAAGGCGGCGCTCCCTGAGATACGGCAGGGTCACTTCGTACTGCTTAGCAAGGGCGGTCGCAAAGTACCATGCAACACCCATGCTAACGTAATACTCCGTGCAGTCCAGACCTGCGGCGAGCTCCAGATGTTCCGGCAGGAATGCGCTGCCGAGATAGTAATTCATCAGACAGCCCACACCGTACCGCACCGTGTATGTCCTGCCGGACTTCAACCATCGCAGGACATACGGGTACAGCTCGTCCGTGCGCCTGCTGAACAGCTTCACGCTGATCTGGTCACAGGTCGCCCAGTTGTCCACGTACGGCAGGAACTCCTCCAGCCTGCGCAGGCACTCATCAAAGTCCCTCATTTCCGATATTATCAGCGCATGGAGCTGGTTCTGCTCATAATATTCATGCGGGAGAGAATTCAGGAATTCCTTGTCTGCGCCTATCTTGCGTGCCAGCCTCCGCAGCTCCGGCGTGCGCACACCTATCACCTTTTCCGGCGGGACATTCGGTATCAGCCTGCGGTGAAAGGCGGCGTATTTCTCATCAGACAGCTCCCTGAGCCGCCCGATGATATCTTCGTTAGTCATGGTCGTCCTCCGTTTTTTCTTTTATTATATCCAATAAGTGTTTTTTTGTCAAGCATGCAACCTTTCACACCGATGGTCGGTATTATAGATAAAGGACCTCACCGAAAGGAGCCCATTATGAAAAAATACCTGTCTTTTCTTGCGATAACCTCCATGATACTTCTCGCCGGCTGTTCTTCTTCCCCGTCTGCGGACTCCTCCACGGCTCTCGCTGAAACCGAGATAGCATGGATCACAAAAGAAGCTGAACCCCAGGACACCACCACTCCCCCTCAGTTAATGGTAGAATTCAGCGGCGACGGCCTGGCAAGCGCTTCTGCGCTGACCCTCGGGAACTACGACTGGAACGGCGGGTCCGCCACCGGTGCAAGTCCGCTGACCGCTTCGCTGGACGGCAAGATAACCACCCAGGTGGACCTTGACCTTGTCGCAGAGGGCGAGCCGAAGCTGCTCCTGAACAGCGGCGCAGAGCTGACCTCCGTGGAGTATTACCCCCTGGACGGCACCGAGGGCATTCAGCCGGAATTCACCGCAGACGGCGTGATAAAGCTTCCGCAGGAAGCGACCTACGGCATTGTTACCGCAAACCTGACCTACCCCCAGGGCAGCGCCGAGTACTATTTTCTCATAAAGCGCAGCCAGACTGACCAGTCCCAGCCGCCGGAGCTTCGCATCTATTCCGGCGATATCGGCTTCGCAATGACCCGAAACGGCTACGAATGGACGGTCACAGAGGGTGAAGAAGCGCACACCGCTGTCGTGGACTGTCCCTCCCCCTGGCAGGCGTATTCCTCAGGGCTGAAGCTGACCTCGCTGCATGTACTGCCCTCCGAGGAACTCACCGTTATGCTCCCTGATAACTCCAGCATAATTTCTGCGGGATACTACACCGCCGAGGACGAAGCCCACGACCTGGCGTACTCCGGGAACAAGCTGACCATGCCCTCCGGGGACCTCTTTGCGGTATGCAATGTGACTGTGCAGATGCCCCAGGGAAGCTGCAGCTACATCTTTACAGTTCAGGCCGGCGAGGAAGCGAGCTCCCCGGCATACGAGCCCAGCCTGCCGCCGGAGCTCACCGCAGAATACAACGGCGAGCAGTACGAGCTGCGTAAGTTCAGCTACAAATGGATCGGCGCCGACGGTATCGAACACAGCACTGCGGCGGGAGATATGCCAGGCGCCTGGGAAGTCCGGGACGAGCTTGCGCAGATACATGCCGAACCCGGCAGCAGCATAACCCTCGACCTGCCGGACGGCGCAGAGATCTTCGACACGGCATACCAGACCAGCCATGACGAGAGCTGGACCATGGAGTTCAGTGGAAACACGCTCACAGCACCGGAGGAACTCACGGAGTCGGTCTGCACAGTACGCATAAAAACGGCACAGGGCTGGTGCGACTATTCCTTTGTGGTGAACACCCTGGAATAATCACACAACAGTCTGACCGGGCATAGAATAAGGCAGGGTAAGGCAGAAACGGTATCGCTATGCCGAACTCCACGCCGAGCCGAAGGTGGCGCTCCGACATACGCCGGAACGCCCATGAGAAGCCGGAGGCATGCCCGGTGTGTTAATATACCCTCCCCCGGCGGTGCTGACGCTGCCGGGGCGACCCCCGCACAAAATCCGGACAGGCATTCCATGAAGAAAGCGAGGAATTCACATGAAAAACGGAAGATCACGCAAACCCCTCTGGATAACTCTCGGAGCGGCAGCGTGCCTGTGCATAGCCGGCGGAGCATTTTTCCTGAACTCCGCAGCCGGCGTAAAGGCAGGCGCCGAGGCAGTATACCCGAAAATGGCGCAATACCCGAACGAGTCCAGCCTGACCTTTGACCAGGACTACGACAAGTGGTGGAAAGACCGCCGCACCCAGCTAGACCAGCCCGAGGGCTACAGCGACAACCTGTGGAACTACTACATGAGCAGCACCTTTACGTTCCTTTCCGAAGAGCAAAACAGCGCATTCTCCCCGGTGAACCTGTACATGGCTCTTTCGGCGCTTTCAGAGACCTGTGACGGCGACAGCCGCAGACAGATATTAAGTCTGCTCGACGCCGACAGCGTTGAAAGTCTGCGCACCCAGGCGGCTCAGCTCTGGAATGCGAATTACTGCAACGACGGAGCGCTCACCAGCGTGCTTGCGAATTCGGTGTGGCTCAGCGACGGCGTAAAATTTGACCAGAGCACACTTGACAGCCTTGCGAAGAACTACTACGCTTCAGGCTACAGTGTGAAATTCGGCACGGAAAGCGCCGACAAAGCTATACAGAACTGGCTGAACTCCCAGACCGGCGGGTTCCTGAAAGAAGCAGTCAGCAATGTCAGAACCGACCCAGCGGAGATTTTTGCGCTGTACTCTACGGTGTATTTCCGGGCGAAGTGGGACGATGAGTTCAACAAGAACCTGAACACCGAAGAAACCTTCCATGCGCCCTCCGGTGACATTGAGAGGACGTTCATGCACAAGACCCTGACCTACGGCCCCTACTATTTCGGCGAGAACTACGCTGCGGTCCAGCTCTCGTTCAAGACCGGCTGCGACATGTGGCTCATTCTCCCGGACAGGTTCAGGACCATCACGGACGTGCTGAACTCCAGCGAATACATGGACATGATAAGGGATCCGTCCGGCTTTGATAATTCCAAGAGCGTTCAGGTGGAGCTTTCGCTGCCGAAGTTCGACATATCAAGCTCCTACGACCTCCGGGAAGGGCTCTCTGCACTGGGTGTGACGGATATCTTCAACCCGGAAAAGGCGGACTTCTCCCCCATGTGCAGCGACCCGGCGTTCGTTGGCAGTGCGAACACCTCCGTAAGAGTCGCCGTTGACGAAGAGGGCTGCACCGCCGCTTCATTCGTTGAAATAGCGGCCTGCGGCGCAGCAATGCCGCCGGAGGATATCGTGGAGCTCAATTTTGACCGGCCGTTTATTTTTGTCATTACTGGAATGGACGGTCAGCCGCTGTTCACCGGAACAGTGTGCGAACCATAAAATAAATGATGGGCTGCAAAATGCAGCCCATCACAGCTTGTTGAAAAAGTACTATTTCAGGCTGCCGAGAAAGGTGCAGATGCTAGGAAACGGCATTTCGGCTAGGCTTTTTGCCTGCCGAAATGTCGTTGACGACGCAGATGTGCCTTTATCGACAGCCTGTGATGGGCTGCAAAATGCAGCCCATCACTTGTTTATTTAAGGTTCGGATAGCATATCTTTGCTGTTTCTATGAACTCCTGAAGCGCCTCGTCCACCGTGGCGTATGTCCCGTCCAAAAGCCCATATGCCATGTTGTACAAAACAGAATCCAGCATACTGTCATAGGTAGTGGGAACATTGATGTCATAGCCCTCAAGGCTCCTGTTGAGGATCTGGTAATAAACCGGGTCGTCCAGTATGTCGTTGCTAAGGCTGAAATTCGAGTTGACCTTCTTATTGTTCACGAAATCCATTTCCTTTGAAAGATACTTCATCTGGGCGTCATAGTCGCCGCAGGTGAACATCAGGAACTCCTTTGCAATCGAGGGATCGTTGCATTTACTGGTCACTGCGAAATATGTACCGCCCCAGTACCAGCTTTCAGGACCCTCACACAGAGCCATATCTACCCTGCCCTGATCAGAAAAGTTATTGATCACAGTGTACTCGCCGGGATAGAGACCCCATGCCGGAAGGAACTCGCCAAGTGCGCTGCCGCCATAGATCGTTTGATACCACTCCATGCTCCATGCCGGAACATTGGTCACAGAACCATCGGATCTCATCTGTGAAACCAGCGTCAGGGACTCCCGGGCATTGCTGGTGTTGAGCTTTCCGTTTTTCACCCAGGGATCCATATTGCAGCGGAACACCTGGAACAGTCCGTACATGGAGGACTGGAGCGCTACTTTGCCGCCGGTCTTGCTGCTGAGCGTTTTACCGGTGCTGATAAAGCTGTCCCAGTCCTTTATGAGCTCATGCATTTCCTCCGGGGAATTCACGCCGAGATACTTCTTAGCAAGGTCTGAGCGGTATACGAAAGCACCCGGCATGGCCTGGTAAGCCACAGCAGAGAATTCGCCCTTTTCGTTCGTGCCGAAAGTCAGCGTGTAGTCGTAGGCGTCAGGGAAATCGCTCTTGCTGAGCCCTATTTCAGAAAGCGGAACGGTATAGTCAGAATTGGTGTATTCAGGGACCCAGTCGCTGTCCAGCATAATAATATCGGCGTCCTTGTCCGTTTTAAGGTACTGCCTGTATTCATCTCTGGCCTGCTCGCCATGATCTCCGATCTCAATGACTTCAACATCTACGCTGCCGTTCTTCTTCTCAACGAACTGGTCTGCAAAATTCTTCGCTGCGGAATAATTGCCGCTCCAGGTCAGGACAGTCAGCGTGCCGTCCTCGGAGCTCATCGAAGTTTCAGCGGAGAAAGCGCCGTACGCCGTCTTTTTGCCGGACTTCCCGTACGCCCTGACCTTGAACGAATACTCAGCGCCCTTTGCGGGAGCAGGCATGGTATACTTTGCGCTGCCCGTCTGGGTGAGCTTCTTGAACTTCCCGCCGTTCACGGAATAGTAAAGCTGATACCCCGTTGCGCCCCTGACCTTGTTCCAGGAAAGGACGAGCTCACTGTTGCTGCTCTTCATGGACATCACCGGGGTTCCCGGAACTATTCTGAATGTCAGCTTCTTTGTGCCGGTGTAATTTCCCTTGCCCTTTACGGTGACTGTCGCCGTGCCGAGCTTCTTGTTGTTCTTGTAGACAAGGGTGTAGTCGGTACCTTTTCTGAGTGTCTTTCCGGAATACTTCACGACCACGTCGGGCTTGACTGCCTTACCCGTGTATGCCTGGTCTGCGATTTTGCCGAAGCTCAGCTTTGAAACGCTGACCTTACCTCCTGCGAGGAACTCCTCGGTCACAGAATACTCTTCCGCCGTAACAGCCTCAGCCATTGCCGGAGCCGACAGCGAAACCACCATCATGGCAGCCGCAGCCGCCGACAGTAATTTTACGCCTGATCTCATAATAAACCACCTTTCCAGAATTTGAAATTTCTTTCAGTAATAATTATAGCCTGAAAATTCCTCTTTGTCAAGGTCAAATCCGATACAGTTTAATAAAAAAACACGGACAGAAAACTGTCCGTGCAGCTTGTTGAAAAAGTACTATTCCAGGCTGTCGAGAAAGGTGCAGATGCTAGGAACCCGCATAACGGCTAGGCTTTGTGCCTGCCGTTGTGCGGAGTGACGACGCAGATGTGCCTTTATCGACAGACTGACACGGACAGCAAGCTGCCCGTGTTCGAAGACCATTAATCAAAATATAGCTCACGATATGAAGTTACAATATCTTTCTGGAAAGAATCCATAACGTCATCATAAGAGGAGCCTTTGCAGTATTCGAGCACTGCGTCATAAAATCTGTCAGCGATATGACCGTCATATATGCTGTGACCTTTCGCCATGACCCTGTCAGCCGACTTCACCAGCCAGTCGTTATAATCGTTGTTGTCAAGATAGCTGTTGTAGGGGTGATATGAATTTGCAACGGTATGGCTGTTCAGGAAAATGCCTGTTCTCTCATAGAAATCGCCCATATAGTACGTATCAGTGCAGAACATCTCTATGAACTCCCGGGCGAGGGTCGGGTCGTTGCACTTATCAGCGACCGCTATCATGGTGCCGCCCCAGTAGTACCCCTCCGGACCCATACTGAATGCCAGGTCAGCTTTTCCATTGTTACTCATTTGACCAGCGAGGGAATATTCGTAGTCTAAAAGTCCCCACGAGGGGACGAACTCACCGAGGGCTTCGCCGCCGTAGATGCTCATGTACCACCCATCATACCACCGTTCGGAGTCCTCAACGTAATTATCCGAGTAAAGAGAATTTGCAATGTCCATGAAATATTCTGCGTTAGGGTTATATACGAACTCGCCGTTCTGCACCCAAGGCACTGCCTTGCACCTATACGCCTGCCAGAGCCCTGAAAGGCTTGCAGATATCTTCACTCCGCCGTTGGAATTGTCATACAGCTCCCTGGCGGAGTCCATGAATTCGCCCCAGCTGTTTATCTTCTCCTGCATTTCCTCCGGGGAATTCACGCCGAGATACTGCTTTGCAAGATCGGAGCGGTACAGGAACCCTCCCGGTGCGGGAGCATATGTCACCGCCATCAGATCCTGGTTCTTGTTCGTGCCGAGGTCCAGCGTGTACTCAAAAGCGTCGCTGAAATCCGACCGGAACAGCCCGATATCCGATAACGGCATTAACCAGTCACTGTCGATATAATTATCAGCATAATCGCCTTCAAGTATAACGAGGTCAATGTCCTCATCGCCATAAAAATAATTGCTGTAGCCACCGTTCATCGCATCATAAGCGTCCGGTACGCCTATGATCTGTACTTTATAGCTGTCGTACCCTTTCATTTCAATAAAGTAGTCAACCATTTTCTGAACGTCAGAATTTGTATCCCAGGTGAGGATCGTAAGTGTTCCGTCATCCTGATTATCCTGGCTGCTTTCACTATACCAGTCCGAAGAACTGTCCGACCAGCTGCTTTCATAGTCGTATGACGACTCCCAGTCCATATCCGAGGACATGCCGGAGGTATTCTCGCTGTTTCCGTTTTCGCCCTTTCCCAGCAGACCTCCGATGAAGTCAGCGATGGCATGTCCGCCGGCGCTGCTGCGCTGACCGCCGTCATCGTCCGCTTCCATGGTTTCAGGCTCGTGAGTGGTATTGCCGTTCTGACACGCCGTCAGAAGCATCACGGAAGCAGTCAGAACCGCTGCCGCCCTGTAACCTTTTCTCATATAATCCTCCTTTACCATTCATAAAACGCTGCATTCAGCTATATCAGGACTGCTCCGCAGCGATCCTGCACTTTTCTTTCCACTTTCCCTGCCAGTAGCGTATCAGGCTCATGAGTGCGGTTATGACCCAGGTCAGGCAGGTCGTGGTCCAGACTGCCCACCAGCCCATCGCCGGAATATGCACCAGGATTATCGCAAAGCCGATCCTGCCGACTACCTCCACGAAACCGTTTATCATCGCATACACGACATCTCCGGCACCGTTGAGAAGTCCACGTGTGGTGTGGATAGTTCCAAGAGCAACATAGAACAGACAGGACAGCCTGAGTGCCTTTCCGCCTATCCCGATGACCGCAGGGTCGTCCACGAACATTCCGACTATCTGGTCGCCCAGCGCCAGGAAGATACCCATGATGAACAGTGCGAAGCCCACAGTCACAAGCATGCTCCTGTGATATCCACGTATCACACGCTCCTGGAGCCCTGCGCCGATATTCTGGCCAGCAAAGGTGGAAACTGCGGCATTCAGCGAAGCAAAGGGCTGCTGCACGAGCTGCTCCACACGCATCGTAGCCGTGTACGCCGCCATTACGGTCTGTCCGAAGCCGTTCGCAGTGCGCTGCAGGAATATCATAGAAACCGAGATCATAGCATTCTGCAGAGCTATCGGGATACCGGTAGTGATGCATTTCCTGCAGACTTCCCATGCCGGTGCGGCGTCCTCACGGGTCAGCCTGAAATACGGGTTCTTGCGGAAGCCCACTATAATGCTCCCCGCAGCGCTGACGCCCTGGGAGATCACCGTAGCATACGCAGCGCCGACAACTCCCCATCCGAAACTCACCACGAACAGCAAATCAAGCCCGACATTCAGCAGGCTCGCAACCACCAGGAATATCAGCGGCGTGCGTGAGTCGCCGAGGGACCTCATTACAGCGTTTATCCAGTTGTACGCAGCCACGCAGAGGGTTCCCGAGCATGCCGCACGCATGTAAGCCGTGGCGTCCGTGAGCAGCTCTGCCGGGGTGTTCATCATCTTCATCAGCAGCCCCGCAAAGGCGACTGATATCACAGTGACCAGCGCTCCGAACGCAAGTATGACATACGCCGAGTTAGTGATCAGCTTCTTTACGTCCTTATGCAGCCCGGCGCCGAAACGCTGCGAGATAAGTATCCCGGCGCCCACCGAAAGCCCTATGCACAGCGTGCTGAAAAGGTAGGTCAGCGAGCCCGTCGTTCCTACCGCCGCCAGCTTATCCGAGCCGAGATACTTCCCGACTATGATGGAGTCCACGATGTTATATAGCTGCTGGAACACGTTACCAGCAAACAGCGGCAGCGTGAACAGAATGATGTGCTTCAGCTCGCTGCCCTCGGTCATTTTCTTTGTATATGCCATATTTCTCCCCTTTTGTCTGAAACAAAACAGCCCCACCCAATGTGGGAGCGTCTGAGAGATATATAATCCCGCCAAAGTCCGAAACGACCGTTCACTCGGTTGTTTCGGGCTTTTTTTCTGCGTCGGACGAAATCAGCCCGACACCGTTAAAGTAAACCTCAATGTCCTGTTGGCGTTTACCGTCAACCTTAACGGCTTGATGAACAGTCACTTTGTCGATGAACTCGTTGAGGATTTGCGGTGTAAGCTCGGTGATATGCAAATATTTCCTTACCAAGTCGATAAACTTTGTAGTATCGGTTTTCTTCGCTTCAAGAGCCGCCAGCTCCTTTTGAGCCGCTTTCAAAGCAGCGTTCTGTTCTTCCTGCTCTGCTATGTACTTTGCCGAGAGCTTCGTAAACATTTTGGCGGTGATTCCCCCGACAACCTTGTCCTCGTAAAGTTGAGAGATTACGCTGTCGATTTGTTCAATACGCCGCTTTGCTGTGTCAATGGTTTTCTTCAGCGAATGGGTCTGCTTTAGTTGTTCGGCTGTTCCTCGCTCCATTACTTGACGAATAAACTCGTCCTCGTACTCCGAAACATACTCCATAACGCTGTTAATTTGCCGTATCAGGAGCTGTTCCACAACATCTGCTCTGATAAAATGTCCCGTGCAAAAGCCCTTGCGCTTGCGATATGCTGCACAGCAGTAGTATTCAGCTTGTTTCGGCGGTTTTACATAATAGAGCTTGCTCCCACAGTCAGCGCAGAAAAGATGTCCCGACAAAATCGGTATCTGATAGTTGTGCCTTACGTTGCGCCGTCTGCCTTGCCGGATTTTCTGCACCAGTTCCCAAGTGTCACGGTCAATTATCGCTTCGTGTGTGTCGGGAACAATTTGCCATTCATCGGGCGATACGTCAATGCGTTTCTTGATTTTGAATGACTTCTTCGTGGTTTTACCATTCACTGTATCGCCTGCATAACAACGATTGGCGAGAATGCGAGATACCGTGTCGCTGTTCCAAGAGAATTTTGTGTCCTCTGCAAACTTGCGTTTGACAACTCCGTGAACCGACTTATAAGCTGTAGGAATTAACACCCGTCTTTCGCAAAGGCTGTTAGCTATTTGGTTTGTGTTCAGACCTTGCAAACAAAGCTGAAATATCTCCCTAACAATCTCGGCTGCTTTTTCGTCAATTATCCATTGCTTGGGGTTATCAGGGTTCTTGATATAACCGTAAGGCACATTTGAAGTAAGATGTTCGCCAGCCCGTGCCCTTGCCCGATTGACCGCCTTGATTTTCTTGCTTGTGTCTTTCGCATACCATTCGTTCATGATATTCTTGAACGGAATAAAGTCGTTGTCGCCATTTGCACTGTCATAGCTGTCGTTAATTGCGATGAAACGGACATTGTTCTGCGGAAATAAAATTTCCGTGTACATACCCACTTGAATGTAATCTCTTCCGAAACGGCTCATATCCTTGACTATAACCGTTTTGACCTCGCCGTTCTGAACATCGTTCAGCATTGCCT
>CAKSGA010000005.1 GCA_934454435.1 uncultured Oscillospiraceae bacterium
AAATGCACACTGCCTGCGTTAGGCATAAGGCGAAGCCGTTGCCAGTACAGTTGTGCGGATAGAAGTGTTTTTTGCCCCGGGAGACCCGTGGCAAAAAACTTATTGCAAAAGCCTGCTTCGCAGGCAAAAATGACTTTTTCGACAGACTGAGCCCCCTGCCACGTGCAGGGGGCTTTCTTTTGAGAATTTCGGGGAAATAGTTCTTGCAAAATTGCGATGAAAGTGGTATAATAAAACATGTATGAACGAAAGGAGCGTGAAGGTGAATGGATATAAAAGTCGGAGATATCCTGGTCATGAAAAAGGAGCACCCGGGCTGCGGCAGCGACAAAATGCTGGTACAGCGCTGCGGGGCTGACTTCAGACTCTGCTGCAAGGGATGCGGCCATGTATTCATGATACCCCGTTCCAAGTGCGAAAAGAAGATACGGTCGGTTATCCGGGAAACGGAAAATTCTGAGCAGTAGCGTTCCGTGGTTGTGTCAATACATATCACGGAGGTAACATATGAATGATAAACTGATAATGGCTGAAGCCCGGTATGACGAGATCGGCGTGAAGTTGTCCGACCCGGCGGTGATAGCCGACAACAAGCAGTACCGTGAACTTATGCGGGAACACAAGAGCCTGACCCCGCTTATGGAGGTCTGGCATAAATACAAAAAGGCGCAGCAGAACTGCGACGATGCAGCCAGTGCCCTTGCGGAAGCAGGGGGGGACGCCGAGCTCCGGGAGCTTGCCCAGAGTGAGCTCAACGAGAACAAAGCGCTCATGGAACAGCTTTCAGACGAGCTGAAAATACTGCTCCTGCCCAAAGACCCGGACGATGACCGCAGCTGTATCATTGAGATACGTGCGGGAGCCGGCGGCGAGGAAGCGGCGCTGTTCGCCAATTCGCTGCTGAGAATGTATTCCATGTATGCTGCAAAACAGGGATGGAAGGTCGAGCAGATAAGCTCCAACCCGACCGAGCTCGGCGGATATCGTGAGGTCAGCTTTCTGGTAGAGGGCGAGGGCGTGTTCGCAAAGCTGAAGTACGAAAGCGGCGTCCACCGTGTGCAGCGGGTTCCGGAAACCGAGTCCCAGGGGCGCATTCAGACCTCTACAGTGACCGTTGCGGTTCTGCCGGAGGCTGAGGAGGTCGATGTTGACATCAACCCGGCGGACCTGACTGTAGAAACGTTCCGCTCCAGCGGCGCAGGAGGTCAGCACATCAATAAGACCGAGTCTGCGATACGAATAATCCACAACCCCACCGGGACCGTAGTCGAGTGCCAGGAGGAACGTTCCCAGTTCAAGAACAAGGAAAAGGCGATGAAGAAGCTCTACAGCAAGCTGTATGAAGCGAAGCTGGAGGCCCGTGACAGCGCCATTGCTGAGGAACGGCGCATACAGGTGGGCACCGGCGACCGCTCCGAGCGGATACGCACCTATAATTTCCCTCAGTCCCGGGTGACTGACCACCGCATAGGGCTGACGCTTTACAAGCTCGATGAAATGATGAACGGCGGCTGTGACGAGGTTTTCGAGGCGCTCCGCCTTGCCGACCAGACCGCAAAGCTCCTGAAACAGGAGAACTGAAAGGAATGACCGAATTGAATACAGAGCTGCTGCCGTTTTCTGAGCAGTCTGCAAGGAAAGCGGCTGAAATAATGGCTGCGGGCGGTATTGTGGGAATTCCCACTGAAACTGTATACGGGCTTGCTGCGGACGCACGCAATGAAGCCGCAGTGCGCAGCATTTTCCAGGCTAAGGGACGTCCCCAGGACAACCCGCTGATAGTCCATATAAGCAGTATTGAGCAGCTTCCGCCGCTTGTCCGTGAGATACCGGAGCTGGCGCTGAAAATCGCTGAAAAATACTGGCCCGGACCGCTGACCATGATATTTCCGAAGTCGGATATGATACCATCAGCAACCAGCGGAGGGCTTGATACTGTGGCAGTCAGAATGCCCCAGAGCCCCGCAGCCCGGGCGATAATCGACGCCTGCGGGTTCCCGCTTGCGGCTCCATCTGCGAACCTCTCGGGGAGCCCCAGCCCCACCACCGCAATGCATGTCATGAACGATATGAACGGCAGGATACCGCTGATAATCGATGGCGGCGAGTGCAGCTGCGGCGTTGAGAGCACGGTACTGTGCTTCCCGGCGGCGGACCGTGTGAGAATTCTCAGACCCGGCGGAGTTACAGCGGAAATGCTCTCGGAATTATGTAACGTAGATATAGACCCGGCTGTGACCTCCGAGCCGCCCAAGGGCGCAAAGGTGATGTCCCCGGGAATGAAGTACAAGCACTATTCCCCCCGGGCGGAGGTTTTCATCGTGAACGCCCACGGTGAGAAGTTCGCAGAGTGGTGTATTTCCCACGCCGGCGAGGGAACTCTGGCGCTCTCCGCCGACCCTCACGAGCATGGAATGTTCCGCTGTTTCGGCAGGGACGTACAGGAGCAGGCTCACCGCCTGTTCGCTTTGCTGAGGGAAGCTGACGATGAGGGAGCTTCCACGGTGTATGTGGAAATGCCCTCCAGGGACGGTATCGGGCTGGCAGTTTATAATCGGCTGCTCCGTGCCGCAGCATTCAGGATAATAGAAACTGATGAAAGATAAATTTATCGCAGGACTTACAGGAATGTCCGGGGCAGGGAAATCAACAGTTTGCAGGGTGTTCGCTGAGAACGGCTTTGACGTTGTGGACTGTGACCTCTGTGCCCGTGAGGTGGTCCTGCCCGGTTCTCCGGCGCTTTCGGAGCTTGCGGAGAGGTTCAGCAGTGAGATTATCCTGCCGGACGGCACGCTTGACCGCCGCAGGACCTCCGAGCTGATTTTCCACGATAACGAAAAGCGGGCGCTCTACAACAAAATAATCTACCCGTATATTACATATAATATCCTGGAAAAGATAAGGAACGGCGGTAACTGCGTGCTGCTTGACGCTCCGACGCTATTTGAAGCCAGACTGGAACTGCTGTGCGACCGCATAGTGAGTGTCGTTGCAGACCGTGACCTTTGCGTTAGGCGCATAACCGCCCGGGATAACATTCCGGAGGAGCTTGCACGGGCAAGGCTTTCCAGCCAGCATGATGCTGATTTCTACATTCAGCGCAGTGACCTGTGCATACACAATAACGGTACGGCTGACGAGCTCCGCTCAGAAGCCTGGAGAACCGTTGAGCAGCTGAAAGGTGATAGATGACAAAATATCGAAAGAAACGCCGTGTTTTTCCGGTGGTGATTATCTGCGTGCTGCTGGCAGCGCTTGTTGCCGCAGGCTTCTTCGGTTATGACCGATGGCAGAGATACACGCACCCGATAAAGTATGAGGACCTGGTCGAAAAATACTCCCGGGAGAACGGGCTTGACGAGTTCCTTGTATATGCGGTGATAAAGACTGAAAGCGGCTTTGACCCGAATGCGGAGTCCGGCGTTGGCGCCCGGGGGCTTATGCAGATAATGAGCGACACTTTCGAGTGGGTGAAGTTCAGGCTGGGTGACGAGAACACACGTTTCCTTGAAATGTACGACCCAGAAACGAATATACGCTACGGCTGCTGGCTCCTGGGATATCTCTACAAGGAGTTCGGCAATGTGGAAACCACCATGGCGGCATACCATGCAGGAAGGGGTCAGGTGAACCAGTGGCTGGAGGATAAGGATATTTCAGCGGACGGCGTTCATCTTGACGTGATACCGATTTCTGATACGGCTCATTACGTCCGGAAGATAACCCGGGCGATGGACACATATAAAGCACTTTATAAATGAAAGGAACGATAAAAATGGCAAAGGAAACTGCAAAGGAACTCAGGGAAAAGCTCCTGATGAAGAAAAAGAACGCTGTAATGCGCATGGACGACGCTGAGCTCAAGGCTTGCGACAAGTTCTGCGAGGGCTACAAGAAATTCCTGGACGCTGCAAAGACCGAGCGTGAAGCTTCCGCTGAGATAATCAAGATGGCAAAGGCTCACGGTTTTGTTGAGTTCAGCGCAAAGGGACACTACAAGGCAGGCGACAAGATATACAGCCTGAACCGTGAGAAGTCCGTTATCCTGTCAGTCATCGGAAAGGATTCCATTGAGAACGGTGTGAACCTGGTCGCTGCACATATCGACTCACCCAGACTCGACATGAAGCAGAACCCGCTCTATGAAAAGGACGAGGTCGCATATTTCAAGACCCATTACTACGGCGGTATCAAGAAGTACCAGTGGCCGACCGTTCCGCTTTCACTGCACGGCGTTATCCTCAAGGCTGATGGAACAAAGGTGACAGTCAACATAGGCGAGGACGAGAACGACCCCGTATTCTGCGTGTCCGACCTGCTTCCGCACCTGGCTGACGAGCAGTACAAGCGTCCGGCTCCCAAGCTCATAAAGGGCGAGGAGCTGAACATCATGGTAGGCAGCCGTCCGTTCAGAGATGACGAGGGCAGCGAGCTTGTAAAGCTCAATATCATGATGATACTCAACGAGAAGTACGGTATCGTGGAGGAGGACTTCATCTCCGCCGAGCTGGAGGCAGTTCCTGCATTCAAGGCCAAGGACGTTGGCTTTGACAGAAGCCTGGTAGGTTCTTACGGTCAGGACGACAGAGTGTGCGCATACACCGAGCTTATGGCTGTGCTGGAGCTCAAGAACCCTGTACGCACCGCAGTTGCGATCCTTACTGATAAGGAAGAAACCGGTTCAGACGGCAACACGGGTCTGCGCTCCGCATACCTGCGTTATTTCATCGCTGACCTTGCGGCGACCTTCGGCGTAAAGGGCAGGACCGTTCTCCAGAACTCCCGCTGCCTGTCCGCCGATGTTAATGCGGCGTTCGACCCGACCTTTGCGGACGCTTTCGAGAAGCGCAACAGCGCCCTTCTGAACTGCGGTGTTTGCGTTACCAAGTACACCGGCTCCCGTGGCAAGAGCGGCACCTCTGACGCTTCCGCAGAGTTCGTGAGCGAGATACGCAGGCTGCTTGACGCCAACGGCGTTATCTGGCAGACCGGAGAGCTTGGCAAGGTAGATAACGGCGGCGGCGGAACCGTTGCGGCATATATCGCAAACCTTGACGTGAACACCATCGATGTTGGCGTTCCGGTAATTTCCATGCATGCTCCCTTTGAGATCACGGCAAAGACCGATATCTGGGCTGCATATAAGGCATTTGAAGCATTCGTAAACAACTGATAAGCGACAAACGGCGTTGAGTGTCGAACTGATACCCACGGCATGTACAAATTCACGAACACCTCTGCATAGACATAATATATGCAGAGGTGATGTTCATGAAAGAGAAAACACGCAGCTTTCTCCGGAAACTCGGGGTGAAGCTGATAGCTGCGGCGATGATACTGCTGGGCCTGACCTTTATCGCAGACATCAGCCTGAAACCGGTGGTGGAGTCTGTGAACTCCTATGAGTGCCATGCGGCGGTGTCTGATATGATAAACCGGTCGATAGCCGCCGAGCTGGAGCGCACCGACACGAATTACAGCTCCCTTGTGGACATCACCCGGGACGAGGGGGGCTCGGTGTGCTCGATAGAAAGCGATGCAATGGGCGTAAATCAGTTGAAGAACTGCATTGCAGAACGCCTTGACCGTGAGCTGGAGCGAATGAACAGCATAGATATACAGATACCCATCGGAACGCTGACTGGTATCACCATGCTGCATGGGAAAGGGTTCAGTATAGGCATGACAGTGAGCCCTGTCGGCCATGCGAACACTGCGGTGATAAGCGAATTCACCGAGGCGGGACTTAACCAGACCCGTCACAGAATAATTATTGAGATAGGCGTTGTGGTGGACGCAGTGATACCGGGCTTTTCCACAAGGGTCCCGGTGACTACTGCCATAGTCGCCGCAGAAACGATAATCGTCGGTAAGGTGCCGGACGCTTACACGCATGTCGTTGCAGGCGATACCGACCTTGTGGGACTGCTCCAGGACTACGGCGCAGTTCTCGACTGAACGGAGGATACTTTGGAACTGAAGGAAGCGGAAAAGCGTGCGGCGGAGCTGCGTGCAGTCATAGAAAAGCATAATCACAACTATTACGACCTTGATTCTCCAACCATCGAGGACGATGAGTACGACGCACTCATGCGGGAGCTGCGGAGTATCGAGCAGCAGTATCCGGACCTTTCCACGCCGGATTCTCCTACCCACCGGGTCGGAGGAACTGTCAGCAGCAGCTTTGCTAAGGTCCGGCATGAGGTCCAGATGGGGTCGTTGCAGGACGTTTTCAGTGAGGAAGAGGTGCGCACATTCCTGTCAGGGGTTATGGAGCAGGGGGCAAACGAGTTCACTGTGGAGCCTAAGATAGACGGACTGTCGGTGTCGCTGGAGTACCGTGACGGAATTTTTGTGCGGGGCTCCACCCGTGGTGATGGTTTTGTCGGCGAGGACATCACGGCAAATCTTCGTACCATTCGGTCCATTCCGCTGAAGCTCAGTGAAGCACCTGAGTTCATCGAGGTCCGTGGCGAGGTCTACATGCCCCGCAGCAGCTTTGCGGCTCTCTGCGAGGAGCAGGAAAGGAACGGCGACCCGCTCCCTAAGAACCCGAGGAACGCCGCCGCAGGCTCCCTCAGGCAGAAGGACAGCACCGTCACCGCAAGCCGTAAGCTGGATATATTCTGCTTCAACCTTCAGCAACTCCGGGGCAGGGAACTGACAACACACTCCCAGTCGCTCGAATACATGCAGTCGCTGGGCTTCAGGGTGATACCGGATTATCGCATCTGTCATACTCCGGAGGAGGTCATGACAAGGATACGTGAGATCGGCGAAATGCGCCGCAGCCTGCCTTTTGACATTGACGGTGCCGTTGTCAAGGTGAACAGCTTTGCCCTGCGGAACGAGATAGGCGCCACGACCAAGGTGCCGAAGTGGGCGGTGGCGTTCAAATATCCCCCGGAGGAAAAGGAAACGACCCTCAATGATATCGAGATAAATGTCGGCAGGACCGGCGCCCTGACACCTGTGGCTGTATTTGACGCAGTCCAGCTTGCCGGAACGACCGTTTCACGTGCGATACTCCACAACCAGGATATCATCACGGATAAGGACATTCGGATAGGCGACAGGATAGTTGTGCGCAAGGCGGGGGATATCATTCCGGAGGTAGTCCGCAGCGTTTCGCACCGGGAGGGGTCGGTGCCTTTCTATATTCCGGACAGATGTCCTATATGCGGCGCCGAGGCGCTCCGTGACGAGGACGAAGCGGTTATCCGCTGTCAGAACATCGATTGTCCGGCGCAGCTCGCACGTTCCATTGAGCACTTTGCGAGCCGGAATGCGATGAACATTGAGGGGCTTGGCGAGGCTATAGTCCAGCAGCTTCTTGATAACGGGTTTGTCCACAATGTGGCTGACCTGTATGACCTGGACGTGCAGACCCTCATGCAGATAACCGGCGGCATGAAGTCGGCAGAGAACCTGAAAGCGTCCATTGAAGCCTCGAAGAAGCGGGGACTTGACCGCCTTGTGTTTGCCCTTGGGATTCGTGGTATAGGTCAGCGGGCGGCGGTCCTGCTGTGCGAGAAATTCGGCAGCATGGAAGCGATAATGCAGGCGCTGCCGCTGGAGATATGCTGCATAGACGGCTTCGGTCAGATCATGGCGGACTCGGTTTATTACGCAATGCAGGAGCCCCACAGGATAAAACTGATAGAGCGGCTTAAGCAGCACGGCGTGAACATGACCTATGACAGCGGCAAGGTTTCCGATGACCTCGCCGGAAAGACATTCGTTCTGACAGGAACGCTCCCCACCATGACCCGTGACCAGGCGAAAGCGCTGATAGAGAGCCACGGCGGGAAATGCTCGGGTTCAGTCAGCAAAAAGACGACCTACGTGGTGGCGGGTGAGGAAGCCGGCAGTAAGCTCACAAAGGCGCAGGAACTCGGCATAACGGTCATTTCAGAGCAGGAGCTGGTTGAGCTTATCGGCTCGGCTGAATAAAGTAATGGGCTGTGAATTTTCACAGCCCATCAGGCTGTCGATAAAGGCACATCTGCGTCGTCACTCCGCACAACGGCAGGCACAAAGCCTAGCCGTTATGCAGGTTCCTAGCATCTGCACCTTTCTCGGCAGCCTGGAATAGTACTTTTTCAACAAGCTGAATGGGCTGTGAATTTTCACAGCCCATGTTCTTTTAATCAAATATCGTGCACTTGACGGATGTCTTTTTCAGTCCGAGGTCGCTGTTGATAATCGTTTCGCCCCAGTCTGAAAGGGAAGTGCCGTCCCAGGAGTTCGCAAGGTCGAGGTACTCGACACCGCCGCCGTTTCCTTTCCAGCTCCAGGCGAGCCAGCCTATGCCGTTTTCGTTACAGTATTCGAGAATGTACTCTTCGTCAACGTCACCGTCCGTGTGGTTCCAGCCGAATTCGCCGACTACCATGCACAGCCCCTTGTCAGTTGAGAGTTTGAGGTTCCGGGCGATGGTCGATTTATTCTTTCCTGCGGTGCCGTACATGTGAACGGAGAACATCGTGTTTCCGTCCGGGTCTGCGGCAAGTACATCTTCGCCGTATTCAGTCACGCTCTGACCGTACTGACCCCAGCCGGCGGCGTCCACCATTATCGTGTTCTTTATTCCTGCTTCACGGAGTCGTGGAATGACCGATGTGTAGCCGTCACGCCAGGTTTCGCTGTTCCATTCGCCGACCCATTCGTTGGCAATGTTAATGATAACGTAATTTTCCCTGCCGATGAGCGCTTCCTTGACTTCTATCCAGTAGTCTGCGGCGGTTTCAAGCAGATTTGTGTCGTCCTTGCCGGTTATGTCGTGGACCTCCAGTATTGCGATCATCTCAAGCTCTTTGCATTTGTCGGTGATGGCGTTCAGGCTTTCTACGGTGTCACGGTTGTACTGCTGACCGCTTCCACAGACTATGCGGACCGTGTTCGCTCCGGTTGCTGCGATGGCTTCAAGAGCTGTGTCGTCCTCTGAAGTGAACCAGGAATGCGGGTGGTTTATTCCACGCATGATGAATTCGTTGCCATTTGTGTCAAGCAGTTTTGTCCCGCTGACCATGAACCCGGTCTGGGAAACCGGTTCCTGTGTTTCTGTAGTGGGGTCCTTTGTTTCGTCCGTTACCGTGGAGCTTGAAGAAGTGCTGTCCTGTGATGTGCCCTGGCTGTCCGTGTCATTTTTGGTGGAGCATGCGGACATGCCAACGGCGAGGATCATTGCGAGAATTCCAGATAAAATATTTTGCATAAGAACTTCCTTTCCGGTTTGATTCCGTTTCTATTATAGCATATCGTACCGCAATTTACAATATCTTTTCTGAATAAAAAGCATACTTGACAATCGGCCGATATCCGTATATAATAAAAATAACTACATATAGAAAGGACACCACCATGACCGTTAATACCGAAAATGACAGACTGACCGCCGAATTCGGCGGATCTAAACTGATGGTAGATCCCTGGGGAGAGAGCTCCGTCAGGGTACGCATGTACCCTGCCCGCTGTGACTATGCCGAGGACGAGCGCATGAGCAGCTCCCCGTATTTCAGCGCCCTGACCGAGCCAGTAGAGCACACCTGCACGATACGCAGTGAAACAGTCGATACCACTGACCCGTGGTACCGTGGCGAGGAGTTCGCAAAGTACCACCAGACTGGCACGGATTATTACCTGACCAACGGGAAGCTCACCGTTAAGCTGGATAACGAGGGCAGACTGAGCTTCTATAACCAGGATGGGAAGCTGCTTACTGAGGAGTACTGGCGTAACCGCAACCGCATAAACCGCTACTGTGTTCCGCTCCGGGTGGACGCAAGGGAGCTGAAGCCCCGACAGGGCGGTACCGATTACGAGATAACCGCCCGTTTCGAGGCTTTCGATGATGAGAAGATATTCGGCATGGGACAGTACCAGGAGAGCCACCTGAACAAGAAAGGCTCCGTCCTGGAGCTCTGCCACAGGAATTCCCAGGCGAGCGTTCCGTTCTTTATTTCCAGCCGTGGCTATGGATTTCTGTGGAACAACCCGGCTGTGGGAACCGCCACATTCGGCATGAACAAGACCGAGTGGCATGCAAAGTCGGCGCAGTACCTTGATTATTTCATCACCGCAGGCGACACCCCGGCTGAGATCACTGAGCATTACACCGCTGCCGCCGGCAGGGCACCCAGAATGCCGGAATACGGACTAGGCTACTGGCAGTGTAAGCTCCGCTACCGCAATCAGGATGAGCTTCTGGCGGTCGCAAGGGAGCACAAGCGCCGTGGACTGCCCATGGACGCCATCGTGGTGGATTTCTTCCACTGGACGATGCAGGGTGACTTTAAGTTCGAGCCCCGGGACTGGCCCGACCCGGAGGGCATGGTAAAGGAGCTGAAAGACCTCGGTATTGAAACCGTTGTGTCTGTCTGGCCGACTATAGACGAGCGCAGCGAGAATTTCGGCGAGATGGCGGATAAGGGAATGCTGGTTTCCGCCGACCGTGGAAACGGACTGCACATGACCTGGATGGGCAATACAGTTTTCTATGATGCAACCGATCCCGAAGCGCAGAAATTCGTCTGGGAAAAGTGCCGCCAGAACTACTACACCAGGGGCATTCGCTGCTTCTGGCTGGACGAAGCCGAGCCGGAATACGGTCCCTACGATTTTGACAACTACCGCTATTATGCAGGAACTGCGCTCCAGTGCACGAATATCTATCCGCTGATGTACGCTAAGGGCTTCTATGACGGGCTTAAAGCGGCAGGCGAAAAGGACGTCCTGAGCCTTGTCCGGTGCGCCTGGGCGGGAAGCCAGAAATACGGCGTTCTCACCTGGTCAGGGGACATTCACTCCAGCTTCCGTGCAATGAGGGAGCAGCTTCAGGCTGGGCTTTCAATGAGCGTTGCGGGTATTCCATGGTGGACTTCGGATATAGGCGGCTTCCTCGGCGGCGATATCAGCGACCCGGCGTTCCGTGAGCTGCTGGTGAGATGGTTCGCATGGGGCTGTTTCTGCCCGGTGTTCAGAATGCACGGCGAGCGTTCGCCCTGGTACGAGCGTGAACAGGAGTTCATTGACGGTGTACGTCAGCTCACTTCAGGGCAGGATAACGAGGTGTGGAGCTTCGGCGATGACAATTATGAGATACTGAAAAAGTACCTCTTCGTGCGTGAAAATCTCCGCCCGTACATGAGAAAGACCATGGACGAGTGCTCCGCAAAAGGTTCGCCGGTAATGCGTCCGCTGTGGTATGAGTTCCCTGACGACCCTGAGTGCTGGAACGTTGAGGACGAATATACTCTTGGAAGCCAGTTGCTGGTCGCTCCCGTAACGGAAGCAGGCGCCGCTGAAAAGAGCGTGTACCTCCCCGGCGGCACTATCTGGCGTGACGCCAACACCGGCACCATCTACAAGGGCGGTCAGCGTGTGACTGTTCCCGCCCCGCTGGACGTTATACCCGTGTTCGTCCGTGACAATGCGGAAATGACAGTGTTCTGATGACCTACAGCGATATCGTGTGCGGAGTTTTCCTCCGGCGGCTGAACAGGTTCGTTGCAGAGGTGGATATCGGGGGTGAGCTGGTCAGGGTCCACGTCAGGAACACCGGCAGGTGCACAAGTGTGCTGGTGCCGGGGCGTGAAGTCAGCCTGCAGAAAAGCGCCGACCCCGGGAGAACGACCCAGTATACGCTTATTGCGGTAAATACCCCGGGATATGGCTGGGTGAACCTCGACAGCCTTGCCCCGAATAAGCTGGCAGGGGAGTGGCTGCGTTCCCGGGGGTTCACGCAGATAAAGCCGGAGTACGGCTTCGGCAGCAGCCGGGTGGATTTTTACGCTGAACGGAACGGCGAGCGCTGGCTGATAGAGGTCAAGGGCTGCACTCTGGCGAAGAACGGCGTGGCGTTTTTCCCGGACGCTCCCACAAAACGAGGAACAAAACACCTGCGGGAGCTTTCCGGAGCTGTCCCGCAGGGTCATCGTTCTATGATACTGTTCGTTATAATGCTGCGTGGCGTGACATCGGTTGAGCCGAACTCCGGGGTGGACCCGGAATTTGCGGCGGAGTACGCCAGGGCGGCAGCCGCCGGGGTCCTCACGGGAACCGTTACCTGCGGGTGCACTGAGGACTCCGTGAGCATCGTCAGGAGTTCTGCACCGCTGTGACGGTCAGGCGGTTTTCGTTGACCCTGAAGCTTACCTCCAATCCGGCAAAGCTCATAGTGAAATCTCTCTCCGGGTCGGAGATATATTGTGGTCTGGGGTCCTGGGCAAGCACGGCGGTGAGCGCCGGCAGCTTTTCTGCCGGGACCCTTTCTGCAAGCTCCCTGGGAAAATCAACGTCAAGTACTCCGTCCTGCCGGGCAAGGGCGAAGCCGTTTGAAGCCTCCGGTCGGCAGTCCACATAGGGGAGATATGGCTTGATGTCGTATATCGGTGTGCCGTCCATCAGGTCAGCACCGGCGAGGTGAAGCACCGGTCCCTCCGGCGTGCTGAGCTCCACGCTGACCAGACGTACACAGCTCAGCCCGAGCGGGTTCGGGCGGAACGGCGACCTTGTTGCGAAAACGCCCATTCGGGTATTTCCACCGAGCCTTGGCGGGCGCACAGTCGGCGACCAGCCGTCCCGCACCGCCTTTGAGAACTCCCAGATAAGCCACAGATGGGAATATTTTTCTATGCCCCGCAGCGCCTCCGGAACTCTGTATTCCGGCTCAAAAACCAGTGTGGAGCGAAGCTCGTCAATAAGTCCGCTCTGCCTTGGTATGCCGAATTTCTCGGGGAAATCCGTGCGGATAGTTGCTATCTGCCTGAGCTCTGTCATGGTACCACCTCTGTTTTAGCTGTACTTTTCGTCTATTATCCTGCGGACTGCTTTTTCCACTTCCTGCACCTCCGCAAGAAATTCCGTTGCAGAAACACGTATAGCGCCGTTCCCCATAATAATTATCTGTTCTACGTTATCTGAGGTCGCAACACGCACCCGGTGGTCCTTGCCGAGCTGGTGGGCGGTCTTTTCGATGAACATGTCGGCGGTTTCTGCCTCTTTGGTGTAGACGACCGTTATTCCGTGTTCCTTTTCTATCTCCCGGTGACTGCCCTTGACCCGGTAGGCGTCAAAGACCAGTATCAGCTCGCACCGCCGGAAGCCCTGATAGTTGCATAGAATATTTATCAGCCTCGTCCGTGCCAGGTCGAGGTTTTCCTTTGCGAGCCTGTTTAGCTCCTCCCACCCGAAGATGATGTTGTAGCCGTCCACCAGCAGGTATTCGGGACCCTTGGGCGGCAGTGGTAACTTGGAGATCTTCGGAGCTGGCGGACGTTTATCCGTGTGCATTGCGGAGCGCTCGTCACGCTTTATTTTTCCGTAGGTGCGCTCAAATATCTCCATGAGCTCCTTGTCAGCGGCGACACGCTGCTTGTAGCTGTTGACCATCTGCGGCGTTACGACCTGCTCCGGCTCCTCACGTTCATTCCCGTCAAAGCGGAGCCCGCTGTCCACGTGCATTCTTGCGGGAGCCTCGTTCCAGGGGACGAGCACGCCTGCGCCGTGGGAGCAGAAAACGCTGTCCGCAGAATTTTCCGTGTCGGCGTTGCAGTCGTACGCTATCTGTGAAATTACCTCGTCAGCGTTGTGGCAGGGACGATACCCTCCCGGAACACAGCTCAGCCTGCCCTTGCCCCGAGTATAGCCGTTGACCTCAGACTGATACCCCCGAAGCTCCGAAACTGGTGCATGTCCGGTGAACAGCGTTTCTCCGCCGACCGTCTGAGGAGGCTCAAGCTCGCCGCTCATGCGCTGGAGGTCGGTCATTGCACGCCCTGTGCACTCCTGCGGAACTGCCAGGGTGAAGTCGTACCAGGGTTCTAGCAGAACGCTTTTAGCACTGCGCAGACCCTGTCGGACCGCCCGCCAGGTCGCCTGCCGGAAATCTCCGCCCTCGGTGTGCTTTATGTGGGCTTTTCCGGCAACTACGGTTATCTTCATATCGGTTATCGGCGAACCTGTGAGTACACCGATGTGCGTCTTTTCCTCCAGGTGAGTGAGTATAAGGCGCTGCCAGTTGGTGTCAAGATCGTCCTTGCGGCAGTCGGTGAAGAACTGCAGCCCGCTGCCCGGCTCTCCGGGTTCAAGAAGCAGGTGTACTTCAGCATAATGGCGCAGCGGCTCATAGTGCCCGACGCCCTCGACCGGCGCTTCAATGGTTTCCTTGTAGGCAATGCTTCCCTGGTCGAACTGCACTTCCAGCCCGAAACGTTCCCGTATAACGCTTGTGAGTATTTCAAGCTGTATCTCGCCCATGAGCTGTATATGGATCTCCTTTAGCTGCTCGTTCCAGACTATACGCAGCATGGGGTCCTCGTCCGAGAGCTCGTTCAGTCTGGCGAGGGTGGAGGGGATATCGGTCTTTGGCGGGAGAACCATGCGGTAGGTCAGGACGGGTTCAAGAAGCGGGGAAGAAAGGTCCCTTTCGCTGCCGATGCCCTCGCCCGCCTTGCTGGCAGAAAGCCCTGTCACTGCGCACAGCGTCCCGGCGGGCGCTTCGTCAACGGCAGTGAACTTTGCGCCTGAGTAAATGCGTATCTGGCTGACTTTCTCCTGCTTCCCGCCGCATTCCAGCAGTGCTCGGACTTTAAGCGAGCCCCCGGTGATCTTCATGTGAGTGAGCCGGTTGCCCTGAGGGTCGGTGGTTATCTTGTAGACCAGTGCGCCGAATTCCGGCTTGGGCTCCGGCTGGTAAGCATAGATGAATATGACATTCAGCAGGTCCTGAATTCCCCGGAGTTTCAGCGCCGAGCCAAATATGACAGGGAACACCTCCCGCCTCCTTATTGCCATGGGAATAAGACGTCCGGGTATCTCGCCACCGTCCAGGTAAGCATTCATGAGCTCCTCGGAGCATTCAGCGAGCTCCTCGTCAAGATCAGCCTTGTTTCTTCCGGCGTTGAAGTCAACACAGCCCGGGGAGAGTCTGCGTTTCAGCTCATTGATGTGCGACTTCGGATCAAGGAAGGAAATATCCATTTTGTTCACGAAGATGAACGCAGGTATATTGTAGCGCTTCAGCAGTCGCCAGAGGGTTTCCGTGTGGCTCTGTACGCCGTCAGTGCCGCTGATGACCAGCACTGCATAGTCCATTACCCGTAGCGCCCTTTCAGTTTCCGCTGAGAAATCCACATGTCCCGGTGTGTCCAGCAGAGTGACCATATGCCTTTCGAGATCCAGGACTGCCTGCTTTGAGAACACGGTTATGCCCCGGCTGCGCTCTATCGGGTCATTGTCAAGGAATGCGTCCCCGTGGTCCACCCTGCCGAGCTTCCGGAGCTCGCCGGCGGTGTAAAGCAAAGCTTCTGAGAGCGTGGTCTTGCCGCTGTCTACATGGGCGGTCATTCCGATAACAAGATGGTCCATTTGCTCCTCCTCTGCATAAAAAAGCGCCGCATTGCCGTGCGGCGCTCCTGGTCATTCCCGGTTGACGATCACTGTTGCCGTGGCGTAGTCCTTGCAGTGTGCCACAGACAGGTTGAAAACGTAGTGTTCCCGCTCTTCCAGCATTTTAGCCCTGCCGGAAGTAATGATGAACGGCGAACCAAGACGATCCCGCAGTACTGTTATATCCTGCGGGTGGACGATACGGAAGCCCGTACCTATCGCCTTTGCAAAGGCGATTTTTGCGCAGTAGTTTTCTGCGATGAGCTCCGTTGACAGCTTGTGTGAAACAAGATATCGTATCTCGTCTGCGGAGAAGAAATTTGCTAGGAATTTCGGATTGCGTGAGGCCTTGCGGATACGTTTGAGTTCAATGACATTCGTACCCACACGAATAAATAGGTTAGCTGGCATGAAATATCTTCTCCAAATCAGTTATTATTTGCGGCTTCTGCCCTCAGCTTTGCCTTCAGGGCGTTCGGAAGTTCGCTTGTGATTGCTTCACGAATTTTCTCGTTGGGGTTGAATATGACCTTCACCCTGCCGTAGTCGTTGTGAGTTACAAGCAGGTAGTAGGCGTCCTTGTCGCTGCCGGTGTAGGCATGCACGGTAGCGTCAGCGGTGACGCCGTTATCCGTGTTGTACGGGGCGAAATCCTCGGCTCTGTTGATATCGACGGTGATCATGCGCTTGCGCTTGCGTTTGCCGATGATCTTGTCGATGTCCATCTCGTTATTGGTGATTATATACTCATATTCAAGGTTGAAATTGCCCAGCAGCCATATGCCGCCTGCAAGGGCGCCCACTGCGAAGATCACGCATACGAAGAAATTCGTGATTATCGCAATGAACATGAGAAGCGAAGCAACTATGAGAGCTGCCGCCGAAATCAGTACTTTTTTTGTAAGGTCAGCGCCGGTGCGTCGTTTTTCGACCAGCTGTTCTGCAATATTATCCATTTTATCTCCTTGGTAATTTTGTACAATTATAGTTTGCTCAAGTTTACTACATAAAGGATTATACCACAAATGATATAAAAAATCAATAGGCTTTTTATACATTTCGCATAATTTTCACCGATAAAGTGAGAAGTATTTTATAATAGGAAAAAAATTTCAGGATATGTGTTGCAATTCCCGTAGATTTTTGATATAATATAACATGTACGTTTATATTCAGGCGCAGTATGACCTGCTGAACAGATCAGCCGCCGGAAAGAGGCCGTTTCATGAAGGACTTTGAAAACAAGAAAAGAATAGTTATCAAGGTAGGGAGTTCCACCCTCGCCTATCCCACCGGACACCTTAATATAAGGAAGTGTCAGCACCTCATTGAAGTAATGTCGGATATCAAGAATTCCGGCAGAGAGGTGATTTTCGTCACTTCCGGAGCACAGGGCGTTGGTGCGGCGCAGGCGGGTCTGCCATGCAAGCCGACCGATATGCCCGGAAAGCAGGCGTGCGCAGCCATCGGTCAGTCAGAGCTGATGACGTTCTACAGTGAGACCTTCGGGAAGTTCAACCACACCGTAGCGCAGCTACTGCTGACCCGTGACGTCATCTCCAACAAGGAGCGCAAGACGAACGTTATCAACACGTTCAACCGCCTTTTTGAGATGGGAGTTATCCCGATAATCAATGCGAACGACGCCATATCAATAAAGCAGCTTGATTTTGATGAGAACGACACGCTCTCTGCGATCGTTGCTTCCCTCTGTGATGCCGACCTGCTGGTTATGCTGACTGACGTTGACGGGCTGTACGACGGCGACCCGAAGAAACCCGGCTCGAAGCTGATACCCGTGGTCGAGAAGATCACGCCGGAGATAATATCGGCCGCCCAGGGGGCAGGCAGCGCCCTCGGCACCGGCGGAATGCTCACGAAGATCGAAGCGGCGCAGATCGCCACCGAGGCGGGCATTGATACAGTCATCATTGGAAACCAGGATCCCGACACGCTCTATGAGCTGTTTGAGGGAGAGCCAGTATGTACATATTTCAAGGCAATACGATAATGTGAGGTCAACTATGGAATACATTGAACAGCTTGGCTTGAACGCCAAGAAAGCCGAGCCGGAGATCTCCGCACTCGGCACGAATGTCAAGAACGAAGCGCTTCGTGCGATAGCCGCTTCCCTGAGGAGCCACTCCGCCGAGATGATCAGCGCAAATAAGCAGGACATCGAAGCCGCACGTAAAAACGGAATGTCCGAAGCCATGATAGACCGCCTTACCCTTACAGAAGCCCGCATAGACGGCATGGCAGAGGGTGTTGAAAAGGTATTTTCCCTCCCCGACCCTATCGGAGAGGTCATAGGTGGGCATGATCTTCCGAACGGACTGCATGTCATAAAGAAGCGTGTTCCGATAGGGACCATCGGCATTATTTTTGAGTCCCGACCGAATGTCACTGTGGACGCTGCGGCGCTCTGTTTCAAGGCGGGGAACACGGTCATACTCCGTGGCGGCAGCGACGCCATCAATTCAAACAAGGCGCTGGTGGGGCTTATGCGCTCTGCACTTGAAAGCTCCGGCGTGGACATGAATGCGGTGCAGCTTGTGGAGGACACCTCCCGTGAGGTCGCAGCGGCAATGATGAAGCTCAATAAGTACATCGACCTGCTTATACCCCGTGGCGGCGGCGGACTTATCCGTACAGTGATAAACAATGCAACGATACCGGTCATTCAGACCGGCGAGGGCAACTGCCACGTTTACGTTGACGAGAGCGCAGATATCGACATGGCGGTGAATATCATTGACAACGCAAAGACCCAGCGTCCTTCAGTATGCAATGCGATCGAGAATATCCTTGTGCATGAAAAGGCGGCTCCGGAGCTGTTCGGGAAGCTGAACGAGCGCTGGAACGGCAAGGTCGCTATCCGTGGCGATGAAGCTACCGCAAAGCTGACAGCGGTCGAGAAGATCGCAGACGATATGGATTATGCGACTGAGTTCCTTGACTATCGGCTTTCGTCAAAGATAGTAAGCAGCGTTGAGGAGGCTATCGCACATATCAACCGTTTCGGCACCAGGCACAGCGAGTGTATAGTCACAGAGAACATTCACAATGCCGAGCTTTTCCAGAAGATGATAGACGCCGCAGCGGTGTATGTCAATGCAAGTACACGTTTCACTGACGGCTTTGAGTTCGGGCTCGGCGCAGAGATAGGCATTTCCACCCAGAAGCTCCACGCCCGTGGACCTATGGGACTTGAAGCGCTCACGACCTATAAATATCTCATCAACGGCAATGGTCAGGTGCGCAAATAAGTGAGGTCAATATGGCAAGAAAGAAAAAGAACAACGCACCGGCGCCGGTGAGCAAACCTGCGCCAGTGCCCGAGGACAACGGCGAAAAGATCATTGACCAGCTCTTTGGCAGACTGGACCAGGAGCCGGATATCGAGTCAGACATCACGGAACTCGGCGGAGATGAAGAAGCCGATGCCCGGACCACCGAAAAGCCTGCCAAGAACCGTTTCTTCTTCGGCTTTGCGGTATTCCTGGTGATTATGGCGATAATCGGCTGTGTGTCTACGGTGCATTTTGTGGTGGACATTTCAGCGAGCCTGCTGGACAATACATCGCTGAAAAATGAGTTTGCTCAGTTTATTTTCCCTGTGGTGGTGAACGATATCGCCCCCTTTGAAACCGCAGACGAGATACCAGACTCCTCCAAGATCTCCTGCGCCATCTGGAATATCCTGCTGAATTCCGACACGACGCAGTACGAAACCAGCGGTAACATGGGACTTACCATTCCTGAGTACAATGTTAGCGCTTCTGCCCGAGAGCTTTTCGGTTCCACCGTGTCGCTGCAGCACCAGACAGTAGGAACTGCGGAAATGCGTTTTACCTATGACGAGGGCACGCATACCTACTCTGCAAGCAAGAATATACGCTACCTGACCTATTCCCCGAAGATAATCTCCATCAACAAGAGCAGCGACGCTTACAGCATAGTTGTGGGATATCTTCCGCCGACAGTCGCAGCGGTCGCAGGCGTAAGCGGACTCAGTGCCCAGCCCGAAAAGTATATGGAGTACACCATAAGCCGGTTTGACGGCAAGGATACGCTGCTTTCAGTACGCTTCAGCGACTATCAGCCCCAGACCGCAGACGCCGATCCGGGCGAATTGTAATAACAGGGCTTGAAATTTGTCAGATGATGTGCTATAATAAACAATGTGCGTTTATTATCAGGACTGCCTGAAGGTCCGGCACAGGAAAACAATGTAAATAACACTGCCGCATGGCAGTTTATATCAGCCGTGCTCCGGCTGTTGGGGGACACAGGCGTGCTCCCGGATATTCCGAACAGGAAGGATTGATCAATACTCATGATGAAAGAACAGTTACAGGCGATAAGAGAGGAAGCGCTGAAAGCAGTCAAGGAAAGCGCTGATATGAAGGAGATCGACGCTCTGAGAGTGCGTTTCCTCGGCAAGAAGGGCGAGCTCACTGCAATTCTGAAGCAGATGGGCGGACTTTCCGCAGAGGAGCGTCCTGTTATCGGTCAGCTTGCGAACGAAATACGCAGCGACATCGAGAACGCAGTAAAGGACAAGGCAGGCAATCTCAAGTCAGCCCTGACCGACCTCAGATTAAAGACTGAAACCGTCGATGTCACAATGCCCGGCAAGCGCAGGATAGTTGCAAAGCGTCATCCGATGAACATAGTCCTTGACGACCTGAAGTCCATCTTCCACGGAATGGGCTATACCGTTGTTGACGGTCCCGAGATCGAGGACACGAAGCACTGCTTCGACATGCTGAATACTCTTGAGGGACATCCCGCAAGAGATCCTAACGATACATTCTATATAAATGACGATGTGCTTCTGAGGACCCAGACCTCTTCCGTACAGATCAGGACCATGCTGAAGCAGAAGCCTCCCATCGCCATCATCAGCCCCGGCCGTGTTTACAGGCGTGACGAGGTTGACGGTACACATTCTCCGATTTTCCATCAGTGCGAGGGTCTTGTCATTGACAAGAAGATCACCTTTGCCGACCTCAAGGGAACTCTCGAGACCTTTGCCAAGAAGCTCTACGGCGAGGGTATGAAGCTGAAGTTCAGACCCCACCACTTCCCGTATACCGAGCCCAGCTGCGAGATAGACTTCCAGTGCTTCCGCTGCGGCGGAACAGGCTGCCCGCTCTGCAAGGGCGAGGGCTGGATCGAGATACTCGGTGCCGGCGTTGTACGTCCCGAGGTACTTGAGAACTGCGGTATCGACCCCGAAGAATACAGCGGTTTTGCGTTCGGCATAGGTATTGAGCGTATCACCATGCTCCGCTACGAGATCGAGGACATGCGCCTGCTTTATGAGAACAACATGAAGTTCCTGGAGCAGTTCTGATTATAAAAAAGTTAAGGAGAATATAAAAGTGGATCTTTCAATGAAGTGGCTTAACGACTATGTTAAAGCCGACATGCCGATAAAAGAATTCTGCGATGGAATGACCATGAGCGGAAGCAAGGTCGAGACCTGGACCAAGCAGGGTGCTGATATCACGAACGTTGTAGTCGGAAAGTGCGTTGCAATGGAAAAGCACCCCGACGCCGACACCCTCTGGGTATGCCAGATAGATGTTGGAAAGGAAGCTCCTGTGCAGATCGTTACATCTGCGCAGAATGTGTTCGTAGGTGCGTTTGTACCTGCTGCGCTCAACGGTGCTACCTGCTATAACCACAAGGATATGTCCTTTATGAAGATTAAGAAGGGCAAGCTGCGTGGAGTCCCCAGCGAGGGCATGATGTGCTCCTATGAAGAGCTGAACCTAGATCAGAGCGACGTCCCCTATTCAAGCAATGAGGGTATACTTATCCTGAATGACGATCCCGATTTTGATAAGATGACAGTCGGCGAGGACATTCACGATGCATTAGGATTTAATGATACGACCGTTGAGTTCGAGATCACGAACAATCGTCCTGACTGCCTTTCCGTCCTTGGGCTTGCAAAGGAAGCATCTGCGACCTTTGACCTGCCGCTGAATATCAGGGAGCCGCAGTACAAGGGCGTTGACGGCAGTGCAAAGGACTACATCAGCGTTGACGTGCAGAACACGAAGCTCTGCTCCCGTTACATGGCAGCAGTCGTAAAGAATGTCAGGATCGGACCCTCACCCCGCTGGATGGCTGAAAGGCTGAAAGCGAGCGGCGTCCGTTCCATAAACAACTTTGTAGATATCACGAACTTCGTAATGCTGGAATACGGCAACCCGATGCACGCATTCGACCTCCGCTATGTTGACGGCGGCAAGATCAATGTCAGAAATGCTCAGCAGGGAGAGAAGATAACCATTCTCGACGGTTCAGAGGTAACTCTCAGCCCCGAAATGCTGATAATCGCTGACGAGAAGAAGCCGATAGCAGTCGCAGGCGTAATGGGCGGTGAGTTCTCCGGAATCATGGACGACACTCAGACCGTAGTTTTTGAGTCCGCATGCTTCGACGGCGTTTCCGTAAGAATGACCGCAAAGAAGATCAACAAGCGTACTGACGCTTCCTCCAGATTTGAAAAGGGTATCGACCCCATCAACGCCAAGGCTGCGCTCATGCGTGCCCTGGAGCTGGTCGAGGAGCTCGGCTGCGGTGAGGTAGTGCGTGAGTACATCGACATCGACAATGCGAAGAAGGTCCCCCATACATTAAAGCTCGACACCGACTGGATAAACGAGCATCTCGGTACGAACATTCCCGCAGAGGAGCAGATCGCAATTTTCAGGAAGCTCGGCTTCGGCTATGAGAACGGCAATGTTATCGTACCGAACACCCGTGTCGATATCGTCCGTGAGTGCGACCTCGCAGAAGAAGTCGCAAGAATTTACGGCTACAACGAGATCCCCACGACCCTGCCGCTTATATCTTCCGTAGGCGAGGTGACGCCCCGTCAGCGCTTTGATAACAAGATGGTAGACGTAATGCTGGCTCAGGGTTTCTATGAAACGATGTCTTTCAGCTTCATCTCACCGAAGTCTTACGACAAGCTGCGCTTCAACGATGACATGAAGAAGTCCGTTGTGCTTCAGTATCCTCTCGGTGAGGACACCAGCGTAATGCGTACCAGCATGCTCCCGTCACTTATGACAGTTGCCAACACGAATATCAGGGCGAGAAACCTTGAAGCACGCTTCTTTGAGCTGGGCAGAATATTCCAGCCGACCGACGAAAAGCTCCCCATCGAAACCGATGTACTGGGACTTTGCGCATACGGTCCGCAGGAGGATTTCTTCACTGTAAAGGGCGTTGTTGAGGAGCTCATGAGCGCACTGGTGGTTGATGTGAAGTTCGTTCCGGTGCACGATAATAAGACCTATCACCCCGGCAGATGCGCTGACTTATACGCAGGCGATGTAAAGGTCGGCACCGTTGGCGAGCTCCACCCCTCTGTAACGGAAGCCTACGACATGACCTGCCGTGTATACTGCGCTGAGTTCGATATCCCGAAGCTGTTTGAGGCAAGAGGAGAAGAGCGCAAGTACAAGGCGCTGCCCAAGTACCCTGCACTGACAAGAGATCTCAGCCTGGTATGCGATGATGAAGTGACCTCCGATGAGATCATCGACATCATCAGGAAGTCTGCAAAGCACCTTGAGAGCATATCTGTATTTGACATGTACAAGGGTGAGCAGGTCCCCGAGGGCAAGAAGAGCCTTTCCTACAACCTGGTGCTCCGCAAGGACGGCAGCATGACCGACGAGGAAGCTGACGCTGTTGTGGCAAAGGTGCTGAAGGCACTTGCAGAGAAGAACATCACACTGAGAGCCTGAGGAGGATAACTGATGTCACATAATTTCAAGAAAATCGCAGCTGCGTCCCTTGCGATAGTATGCGCTGCTTCAATGACCGGCTGTGCAGACAGCGGATATATCGGTACTGTAAACGGTATCCAGATACCTAACGGACTGTACCTTTTCTATATCGCAGTAAATGGCTATAATGACGCTAAGACGCAGATCAAGGAAGAAAGGGACTCTGACAGTACTGCCGAGGTCACTGTTTTCAATAACACCATTGAGGGCAAGACTGCTTCTGCATGGCTCAAGGATAACGCTGTGGAGGACCTCAGGCGCTTTGCTGCGGTCGAGGATCTGTTCAGCCAGTACGGGCTTTCCCTTACTGACGAGGAGCTCACCAAGATCAGTGACAGCATGAATTCCCTTGACGATGATCTCGGCATGTATGCGCAGTATTATGGACTCCCCGACGGTATTTCATCGTATGGCGCATATTATGAGAGCCTTGGTATCGGTAAGAGCTCGCTGAGAATGGTCAGCGAGAACAGCTACAAGGAAAA
This sequence comes from uncultured Oscillospiraceae bacterium, assembly GCA_934454435.1. Lineage (GTDB taxonomy): Bacteria > Bacillota > Clostridia > Oscillospirales > Ruminococcaceae > CAG-115. The sequence goes on from CAKSGA010000005.1 coordinate 23,696, forward strand.
TCACGTGTTCCTGCACAATTATGATACTGACGGACTTACTCCCGTTTCCGATGATGAGATTAACACTTACCTCACGGAAAATTACGCAGCAGTAAAGTTCCTGAAGCTCTCCTTCACTGATTATCAGGGACTGGAGCTCAAGGACGATGCAGCTATCCAGGAGATCAAGGATCTTGCCCAGGCATACGCCGACCGTTACAATTCCACCGGCGACTGGAGCGAGATCAGATACGACTTTGATCTCAGACAGGCTCAGTTTGATGCATGGACCAAGGCAGACGACGACTACGCAAAGCAGAAGTCCGAGGAAGCCGCAGCAGGCACAGCAGAAGCAGAGCCCGAGGCTCAGAACGAGCCCGCTCCCACTACTGCTGAAGCTGCAACCGCAGAGAACGCAGCGACCGCAGAAGCTCCTGCCGAGGAAACTGCTTCCACCGCTGAAGCTGCATCCACATCAGAAAGCACCGCCGAGGCTGCTGACGGAGAGGTAGAAGCAAGCTCCGACACGATTTTTGTAAAGCCCGTTGTAAACACCGACGACGCAGACTATAACAAGTTCGCACAGGATGCGATCGACGCAGCTACCGCAGAGAAGAAGGACGCCGACTCCCTTGAAACCTACATCAAGAAGGACTCCTCCACACTTGACGAGAAGCTCACTGAGTACATCTGGAACGCACAGGCAGACAGCAAGGCTACGCTCTTCACAGACGAGAACAGCAACTGCATCTACGTAGTTGTACGTGACGATGTCACCACAATGGAGAGCTGGAAGACCACCCAGCATGAGAATTTCCTGCATGCGCTGAAAGATGATGCGTTTGAAGAGCTGCTCAGGAACACCTACGCAAATTACGTGGTAGATCTTGACGATTACCTTGTCAATACCAAGTACGCTCCCGAAAAGCTCAGAGGTATCGGCGAGTAAACACATCAAACGGAATAAAACTGACCGCCGGCGTAATGCAGGCGGCGGTTTTTTGATATGAGAGAGAAATTATATGCTACTACTCAGCTTAAACGACATTTCAATGTCTTTCGCAGACAGAACGCTGTTCAGCGGAGTAACGCTGGACGTTTACGATGACGACCGAATAGGCTTTGTCGGCGTGAACGGCAGCGGAAAGACCACACTGTTCCGGCTGCTCCGTGGGGAGCACACACCAGATGAAGGCGCAGTACACATAGCAGGCAGCTGCAGAATAGGCGTGATGGAGCAGTTCGCCTGCAAGAATTCCTCCAGGACCCTCTATGACGAAGCGCTTACCGTGTTCAACTGGCTGGAGGATATGGAGCTCGAGCTTGAAGAGATACACGACCGCATAGACGGCGGCGACCATTCTGAAGCGACCATTGAGCGCCAGACCCAGCTTACGGAGCGTTTCGAGCGTGACGGCGGACTGACCTATAAAAGCCGCACCGCAGCCGCACTGACCGGTCTTGGGTTCTCTGAAAGTGACCTAAAGCTCCAGGTATCGGTACTTAGCGGCGGACAGAAGTCCAAGCTCCAGCTTGCGAAGCTGCTGCTTTCAAATGCTAACCTGCTGCTCCTGGACGAGCCCACGAACCACCTGGATATACAGTCGGTGGAGTGGCTCGAGAAGTTCCTGAACGAGTACCGTGGCGCATACATCGTTATATCGCACGACCGTTACTTCCTTGATAAGGTCACTAAAAGGACCATCGAGCTTGAGAATTGCCATGTTCGTGATTATAAGGGCAATTATACCCGCTTTCTTGAACTCAAGGCGGAGGAACTTGAGCGCCGTCGCAAGGAGTATGACGCCGCAATGCGTGAGATCGGCAGGATAGAGGGCATAATCGATCAGCAGAAGCGCTGGAACCAGGCTCACAATTACGTGACCATCGCCAGCAAGCAGAAGCAGATCGACCGCATAGCTGCCGACCTTGTAAAGCCCGAGGACGCTCCAGAGGCGCTTCATTTCAAGTTCAGGAGCAATGAGGGCTGTGGTAACGATGTGTTCCAGGCGGAGAACATCTCGCTGAGCTTTGATGGCAAGCGGCTGTTCAGGAACGTCAATATTGACATAAAAAAGGGTGAGCGGATATTCCTGATAGGCGGTAACGGCTGCGGGAAGACCTCTCTGTTCAAGATATTTACCGGACAGTACACAGCGGACAGCGGAAGCTACAATTATGGCAGCCGTGTTCAGTGGGGGTATTTCGACCAGGCGCAGGCTGGACTTACCGAAAGCAAGACCGCAATTGACGAGCTCTGGGACGCCTATCCCCGCATGACTGAAACGCAGGTCCGCACGGCGCTGGGTTCGTTCCTGTTCAAAGGGGACGATGTGTTCAAGCACATTTCGGAGCTCTCCGGCGGAGAGCGTGCACGTATCGCAATCTTGAAGCTGATGCTTTCCGGGGCGAACATGCTTCTTCTTGATGAGCCAACGAACCACCTAGACATAACGAGCTGCGAGGCGCTTGAAAACGCTCTGCTTGACTATGACGGCACGTTGTTCATCATATCCCATGACCGTTACCTGATCAATAAGCTGGCGGACAGGATATACTATCTCACGCCGGATGGCGTGAAGGAGTATCTGGGCTCATATGATGCATATGCGCTTGCTACTGAGAATTCCGTGAAGCAGAAGCCGGAGGACAAGCCGGATAAGACCGAGAAAGTCAATGACTACAAGCTGAAAAAGGAACGTGAGAGCGAGCGTCGCAAGCTCAACACAAAGGTCACCCGTGCGGAAGCCGAGATAGAGCGCCTTGATGCACTCATTGAGGAAAAGACCAACGACCTGACCGGTCTCACCGACTATCAGAAAGCGATGGAGCTTTCAAACGAGATAGAGGAGCTCCGCAGCCAGCAGGAGCAGGCAATGCAGACCTGGGAGGAAGCGACCCTGGCACTGGAGGAATTCGGAGAATGACGAAGCAGATAAGGGAATATCTTGAACATCTCCGTCTGTTTCTTGACGGGGAGCACACCCGGGAGGAGTACGCAGCGGAGCTGGAGCGGCTTAAAGTCCGCATTGGTTTCTTTTCACATGAAAGACTGGTGCACATGTTCATCATGCTTGCATTTGCTATATTCTTCCTGCTGACCTTTTTCGCAGCGGTTTTTGGCGGGACTGTAGGGATATACATTCTGGCGGGGCTGTTCCTGGTACTGCTGGTGCCGTATATCAAGCATTACTATTTTCTGGAGAATTCAGTGCAGAAGATGTATCTCATATATAATGAGATAGAGCGGCTTGCAGGAGGCAGCGATGAACAGTGAACTTGTGCAGAAGCATTTTGTTGTTGACGATGACATGATAGAGGACGGCGACATACAGTCAGTGATAACTCCGCTGTGGTGGTCGGTGAGCACCTATGACGGCGAAACAGAAATGTACGATGCCCTGGAGCAGTTCACTGAGCCGCAGAAGTATGTCTGGGCGGTGCAGTGGTACTATTCCGAGGTAGAAAACGGCGGACATGAGCAGTTCTTTTCAAATTACGCCGGCATAGTCTGGGAGCTGGCACTGGAGGGGCTGCGGATAATGCACTGTGACGTCATGGTTGAAATTCTTGAGGAAGCGGTGAACCGTATCGGCGGCTATCCCTCCTTTGACCGGGAGCAGAGATGGCGGCAGCTCCAGCGTCACAATGCGGACTTTGAGGACCTTGACCGGGAGTTCTACGACTACGACCGCCGCCTTGAAGAGAGCATAGCGGATTATATACGTGCGAACCGCCTTGCGTTCCATTTTGACGGTGACGTGATGGTGCCCGAGGACATGGTGATGCAGGAGGACGATCTGTTTATTCCGGGGTTCAGCGGTTATTCCGGAGGAATGTATGGTCACAGAAGCGTCCCCGCAGACTATGACGATTACGATGAATGATTATTCGGGAACAGTCGCTGGCTGTTACCGATTGTATTTTGCCGCTGAAAAATTGTACAAATCTATCCACTTTTGCTTATACATCAAAAAATCACTGAAATAACCAGTGATTTTTTTCGATTTTACCAATTTACAAATAAATTATTTCTGTTATACTTATCAAAGTAGCAGAAAACGTTTTCAGCCTGACCGGAAATACATATAACCGGCGGGGAAAGGAAGGGGGAAACAAAATGTTTCTTTTCAGATGGCTGTGGAAGAACATGAAAGGCTGCCGTGGTATCTATATCCTCGCACTGTGCCTGACTGTCGTGTGCCAGTCCATGTACATCATCACGCCCTATTTCACGCAGCAGATAACGGACACGTTCATAGTAAACGAGAACGCCCTGCAGAATTTGCAGGAGCATTCAGACCTGCTGATATTCATGCTGGCGGCGATGGTTGGATTTACGCTGCTTCGCTGCGGTATTCAGTATGGAAGCAACATGATGTACGAGCATACCTCACAGACGCTGATATACCGTGTCCGTAAGGTACTTTTCGACAAGATAGAGAACCAGGACGCAGCGTTCTACAACGTATACCGCACCGGTGATATTATGACCCGTGTGACCTCTGACCTTGATATGGTCAGGCATTCCATTGCGTGGATTATCAAGACGATCGTGGAGTGCGTGGTGCTTTTTTCGGCGTCACTGATTTTCTTCTTTACAATGGACTGGCTGATGGCTCTCTGCCTTATTTCGCTGACCCCGGTGATACTTTTCATCACCTGGCTGTTCAAGCGCAGGGCGGGACCGCTTTATGTAGACCTGCGTGAAAAGCTGTCCCGCATGAACACCGCCGCAGAGGAGAACATCTCCGGCAACCGTGTCGTAAAGGCTTTCGCCCGGGAGGACTATGAGATAAGCCAGTTTGACCAATACAGCCAGGAGTATAACAAGGCTAACAAAAAGGCGGCGTTCATGTGGCTGAAGTTCTTCCCGTTCCTGGAGAGCACGGCGCAGTCCCTGAGCGTGATTATGCTTATTGCCGGCGGACTTTTCGTGGTATTCGGCAGGATAACGCTCGGTCAGTATGCAGCGTTTTCGGGACTTATCTGGACCCTTTCCAACCCCATGAGAACGCTCGGAAACATCGTGAACGACCTCCAGCGCTTCTCCGCCTCTGCGAATAAGATCATTGAGATTTATTACGGCAGCCCGAGGATCGTTGACCGCAACGATGCCGTAGACAAGCCCGGTCGTTTTGAGGGCCGTGTGGAGTTCGATCACGTGAGCTTCTCATACGGCGACACTAAGGTGCTGGACGATATCAGCTTCAGCGTTGAGCCCGGTCAGACTGTGGTGATCATGGGTGAAACCGGCTCCGGCAAAACTACCCTTGCAGAGCTCATTCCACGTATATATGACGTGAACGGCGGCGAGGTCCGGGTAGACGGCGTGAACGTCAATCGTCTGAAGCTGAAGCAGCTTCGTCATAACATCGGTTTTGCGACCCAGGATGTTCTGCTGTATTCTGATACCATAGACGGCAACATCAGCTTCGGCGACAGCAACATGTCGGAAGAGGACGTTGTGAAGTACGCTAAAGCGGCGGACGCCGATAACTTCGTACGAAAGCTTTCGGACGGCTATGAAACGATAGTCGGCGAGCGTGGCGTGGGACTTTCCGGCGGACAGAAGCAGCGCATCTCCCTTGCGAGGGCGCTTGCGGTAAAGCCTGCGATCCTGATACTTGATGATACGACCTCCGCTGTTGACCTCGAAACCGAAAAGCACATACAGAATTCCCTTGCGAACCTTGATTTCCCCTGCACAAAGCTGATAATCGCCCAGCGAATTTCCACTGCGAAATACGCTGACAAGATAATCGTGCTGAAGGACGGAAAGATACAGGAGCAGGGAACTCATGACGAGCTGATAAAGCAGAACGGCTATTACCGTGAAGTATACGACCTGCAGAAGTAAGGGGGGATAAGCATGGCAAGAAATAAATTTGACGTTGACGAGGTACTTGAGACCCCGTTTGACATACGGCATCTGAAGCGTTCGCTGGTCTATGCGGCGAAGTATAAGAAGAGGATAGCCATAGCGCTTATCCTCAGTGCACTCGGTTCGGTTATCGGACTTCTGTCCCCGATGATAGTGCAGAATGCGATAGACAACTACATGATACCGGTGGACCAGACCTCTGCGGTCGCACCCGGGGACAGGGTAAAGTACATTATTCTGAGCGGTGCTGCGGTTTTCGTCTGCATAATCGTCAGCGTGATTTTTGCGAAGATACGTTCGGTCATGATGACGAAGGTCGGTCAGGACATCGTATATGATATCCGTAAGGATCTGTTCGAGCACATGCAGCGCCTGAGCTTTGAGTACTACGACAGCAGACCCCACGGAAAGATACTGACACGTATAATAAACTACATCAACGCCATATCCGACCTCATGACCAATGGCCTTGTGAATTTCATACTTGAAATGATCAATCTGCTGATCATAACGGTGTTCATGTTCTTTGTAAACTGGCAGCTTGCACTTGTCACAATGGCAGGACTTCCGGTGTATGCGTTCATCATGATAATGATAAAGAACGGTCAGCGAAAGGCATGGCAGCAGGTTTCCAACAAGAGTTCCAACCTTAACGCATATCTGCATGAGAGCATAGTCGGCGTAAAGATCTCACAGATGTTCACCCGTGAGGAGGAGAACGCTGAGATAAACGACAAACTCGCAAAGAAGTATAAAAAGGTCTGGATGCGTGCCGTGGCTTACTCTAACCTGGTATGGCCCAGCACTGACATCGTGTCGATAATCGTCCGTGCGTTCATTTTCGGCGTGGGACTTCTCGGTATGGGAGCTGGAGCAGTGTCCTTCGGTACCATCATTGCGATGACGGATTATTCCGCACGTTTCTGGCAGCCGCTCATGAACCTTTCCAATCTTATGAACACGTTCATCAACGCTGTAGCCAACCTGGAGCGTATATTCGAGATGATGGACGAACCTGTGACAGTTGATGACCTCCCCGGTGCCACTGAAATGCCTGCGATCCGTGGTGATGTTCACTTCCGTGACGTCACATTCGCCTATGAGCCGGGGATCAATATTCTTGAACACCTGAGCTTTGATGTCAAGGCAGGTCAGAGCATAGCACTGGTGGGACCCACCGGAGCCGGCAAGACCACAATCGTGAACCTTATCTCACGCTTCTATAACATAAGCGGCGGCGAGGTGGATATAGACGAAAGCGATATTTCAAAGGTGACGCTGCATTCGCTCCGCTCACAGATGGGAATAATGCTCCAGGACAGCTTCATTTTCAGCGGAACTATACGTGACAATATCGCCTATGGAAAACTTGACGCCACGGAAGAAGAGATACGCAGCGCATGTAAGATAGTCGGCATAGACAGTTACATCATGTCGCTTCCGCAGGGCTATATGACCGAGGTCAACGAACGTGGAGCGGGGCTGTCCCAGGGTCAGAAGCAGCTTATCGCCTTTGCCCGAACTATAGTTTCAGATCCGAAGATACTGGTGCTTGACGAGGCGACCTCTTCAATAGACGCCAAGACCGAGCGGTACCTTCAGAACGGACTGAACCATCTTCTGCAGGGCAGGACTTCGTTCATCATTGCACACAGACTTTCAACGATCCGCAGCTGCGACCGTATCATGTATGTTTCCAATAAGGGTATAACCGAGGCGGGAACTCACGATGAGCTGATGGCTAAGAAAGGCGACTATTACAGGCTTTACACCGCACAGAGCGTATAAATTACACAGGGTGAGCTCCGGCTCACCCTGTTTTTTGTGAAAAATTTCGCAGAAAGCTAAAAAAGTACTTGATTTTTTTGTTAAAATATGCGAAAATATATATTGTATAGGTATGTCCTGTATAAGCGCAGAAGTCTTTACGGCTCTGACGGAACACTACATAAAAAGGACGTGTGCAGATGGCGCAGTTTTTTAATTTCAAGGGTGACTATTTCGGACTGAATGACAAGGATATCGAAAGAAATACCGAACTCTACGGTCTGAATGTATATACAAAAAGAGAAAAGGAAAAGGATCACTATGAGCCGACCCGGCTGATATTCTCGCCAACGGTTGTGCTGATGTTCGTTGCCGGTGTACTGAGCTTTTTCACGAACATCTTCACTGGTATCATGATAATTCTTCTGGACGCCGCTTATTGCATTGTTAGCATAAAGCTCGGGAAAGGCTCCGATAAGAAGCTGAATGACATACGCCGTTCCACTGCGATACAGTTCCGTGTTATACGCAGCGGAAAACTGGAACTCATAGACAAGGAAAAAATCGTGCCGGAGGATCTCATAGTGGTCCAGACAGGTGAGTGCGTTCCGGCGGACGCTCTTATTCAGGAATGCCGGGAGCTCACAGTGGATGAGAGTATCTTCACGGGCTCCAACAAGCCTGCGGCGAAGTACACCGATGGCATATCCAAGTCTGAGCTGAAGCCGACTTTCGTGTACAGCGGGACAAAGGTCCTCACCGGAGTGGCAGTCTGCAAGGTCAGTGCTACCGGAGTTGACACGAAGTTCTACCACAAGATTGGCGAGCAGCCCCCGAAGCACTGCTACTATACCGCTATGGAGGGCATTACACAGAAGCTGCTCCCGTTGTGTTCTGCGGTCGCTGCCGTGATGGCGCTGATCTCAATGGTCGCATGGATACTGTATGGCAACGAGGTCATGGAGTCTGCGATGCGTGGTATCACGCTTGGACTCTGCTTCCTGCCTACCGGGCTGGATACGGTCATAAGGGTATACTACACCCGCTGCTCCGCTGAGATGGCGGAAAAGAGCGCCCTTGTGAAGTCCCTGCCTGATATTGAGAAGCTGAATTCCATGTCTGTCCTCTGTGTTGAGAAAGAGGGCGCTATTTCCCGCAGCAGCATTTCCGTGCAGTCGATATATACTCCAAGTGAGGAGCTTATGTTCAAGGTGGCAGCCCTTGCGTGCGACCCTGACACAACGGACGAAACAGAGCGTGCCCTGATGGTTCGTGCAGCGTTCTTTGACGAGAAGATCACCCAGGTCTACAGCAGATACAAGTTTATCGAGCGTATTCCCGACAGCAATGACTGCATGAGCGGCGCCTTGTGGGAGGTTTCCGGCTCCAGGCTGTACTGTATAAAGGGAAGTCCCGAACAGATACTGCCGCTGTGCAAGTTCCACGGCGAGGAGCTTTTTGTAGCGCAGAAGATGAAGAAGGAGTACTACTCCCATGGCTGGCAGGTGATGGCAATCGCCTGCGCAGACGCTGACGAGCGTGACTGTGACGAAACCGCCGGGTTTGCCTATACTTTTGTTGGATTTGTGGCGTTCAGCTCGCCCATGAGGGACAGTGTGCCCGCAGCGGTAAGGACGTGTCAGCGTGCGGGAGTACGTGTGATAATGTTCACTGAGGATAACGCCGAGTCCGCCGAGGCTACCGGAAGAATGATAGGGCTCTCCGGCAAGACAGTGACCGGCAGGAGCATTTCTGAGTCCGTCAAGTACGGCAGCGAGCTGGAGCTCGACGCTGATATCTATGCCCGGGTAACGCCGGAGCAGAAGCTGTACATAATCGACCAGCTCCGCAAGAAGGGCGAGATAGTTGCGATGACCGGCACCCGGGCCGAGGACGCCGAAGCCATAGAGAAATCCGACATAGGCATAACTATCTCCGGGAATACTACCGGCAGCGCATATGAAGCTGCGGACGTGATAATGCACGACGACAACTTCTCGGCGATAGCTGATATGATATCCTCTGCAAGACAGGTACACAGGAACATCAAGCGTGCCTGCGCCGCCTTGATATCCGGCTACATAGCTCTGGTGCTCCTGAACATGCTGAACCTCTTCGGTGACGCCCAGCTTATGCTGAACCCGGCGCTGATCGCTGTCCTGACGATGTTCGTGCTCCCCCTGACTGCATTTGCCGGGCTCAATAACAAGACAGACCGGAAAGGCATGATGCCGCCGTCCGACTTCATATCATCTCGAAAGATAAACCATCGGTTCATTATTCTTTCGGCGATAGTCGGCGTGCTGTGTGGAGCGGCTTCCATTGCTTCCTATATGTTCATGTATAACGATACGGGATCGAATGTGGACTTTGCCAGAAGCTGCTCGCTGCTTGCGTTCGGTTTCTGTACATCACTGTTCACGTTCATCAATATGCCCGCCGGAAACCCGTTCGTTGGGTTTGCCGAGGGCGGAAAGCCGGCGGTTATCGGCGTGCTTGCTCCTGCGGTGCTGTCGCTTCTGTTAGTGTTTGTTCCGGGGCTCAATTCAGTGTTCGGGCTGACCGGCATCGACATGCTGGCAACGTTCATCTCAATAGTTACCGGCGTTATTCCGCCGCTTGGCTATGTCATCGCAAGGTCTATATTAAAGTTTGAATAAATGGGGAAATAAAAATGAAGAAGGTACTTTATTATCTCAAATTGGTACTCTGTGGAATGGTTTTCGGCGTAGCGAATGTAATTCCCGGAGTTTCAGGCGGAACCATGCTGGTGGTGTTCGGAATTTACGATCAGCTTACCGAAGCGATCTCCGGCGTCAAGGCGATCATAAAGAACATAGTGTTCCTGATATTTTTCGGGATCGGAGCCGGAGCCGGTATCATTGCTTTTGCAAAGCTGATAAAATTCCTGTTCGATAATTACGGCGTGCAGACTAACATGTACTTTATCGGGCTGATACTTGGCAGCGTTCCCATGATATACCGTATGGGTACAGAGAGCGACAAGGTCAAGCCTGTGTGCATTATCCCGCTGATACTGGCTGCAGGTGCGGTAATCGGGCTGACGATGCTCCAGAACTCCATGGGCGATGCCGAACAGGTCGCTGAACAGGTCGCAGGCTTTGATCCTGTCATGACCGTCAAGCTGCTGGTGTTTGCGTTCATCGCAGCAGTAGCAATGATCATTCCGGGACTCAGCGGGTCGTTTGTTATGCTTCTGCTTGGCGTTTATCAGACCGTTATCTCAGCAATACAGATAAACGACCTGAATTTCTACGTAATAATCCCGGTAGCTGTTGGCGTTATCCTTGGAGTTATCCTCGGCGCAAAGATCGTTTCGCTGCTGATGAAGAAGTTCAGACTGATGGCGTACAGTGCTATCATGGGTCTTGTTATAGGCTCGGTATATGCGATACTCCCTGCGGATTTCGGTTTCAATCTCTCGACTGGCTACGGCTTCGTCTGCCTGCTGTTCGGCGTGTTGACTTCAATACTTGTAGAGAAGCTAGGCGGCGGCACAGAACAGGCAGCATGATATATTCCAGCAAATAACAGAATATCAAAACCACTTTCTGACAATACTACTTGTGACAGGGAGGAGCTATGAGCGCTCTCTGAACAAGCAGGTCGGGAGTGGTTTTTTGTATTATAACAAAGTTGAGATAAGCGGCGTGAACACCTCTCAGCTCAAGGTGCTGCGTGAAAGTGAGAAAATGGAGCTGCTGAAGCGGGTGAAATCCGGTGATATGTCCGCCCGGGAGGAACTGATAAACGGAAATCTGCGCCTTGTCCTGAGCGTTATCCAGCGTTTTGCCGGAAGGGGGGACAGCCCGGACGATCTCTTCCAGGTCGGGTGTATAGGTCTTATCAAGGCGATAGACAATTTCGATATAACCCAGCCTGTGCGGTTCAGCACCTATGCTGTGCCGATGATACAAGGTGAATTGCGGAGATACCTCCGGGACAATTCACCGGTTAGGGTGAGCCGCTCGGTGAGGGATCTTGCCTACCGGGCAATGCAGGCAAGAGAAAAGCTCACTGCCAAAAACGGCAGCGAGCCAACAATAGAAGCGGTAGCCAAGGAGATCGGTGCCCGGCGTGCGGACGTCGTGATAGCACTGGAAGCTATCAGCGAGCCGATTTCCCTTTATGAGCCGGTTTTCTCGGACTCCGGCGACACAATATATGTTCTTGACCAGCTCGGCGACCATAACGATGACGATAACTGGCTTGACGAGATCTCCCTGAAAGAAGCGATACACCAGCTCGGCCCCCGGGAGAAGCATATTCTTAACCTGCGTTTCTTCCGTGGAAAGACCCAGGTGGAGGTCGCAAAGGAGATCGGCATAAGCCAGGCACAGGTCAGCCGGCTGGAAAAGGGAGCACTCGAGAAGATCAAGAACCGGATCTAGTTGCACACTCTCTCCAGTTCCTCACGAAGCTGTTTGATTATACGCTTTTCCAGTCGTGAGATGTAGCTCTGGGAAATTCCTATTTCATCTGCTACTTCTTTCTGTGTTTTCTCTTTTCCACCTTTCAGTCCGAACCGCATCTCCATTATCTGCTGCTCCCTTGGCGTCAGGTGGCTGACTGCCTCGTGGAGCAGCTTTTTTTCTGTTTCGTCCTCAATGCGGGCGTTCACACAGTCGCTGTCCGTTCCGAGGACGTCCGAGAGAAGCAGCTCGTTGCCGTCCCAGTCGACATTCAGTGGTTCGTCTATCGAAACCTCACAGCGGCGCTGGCTCGTTTTTCGGAGGTACATGAGTATTTCGTTTTCGATGCAGCGTGAGGCGTAGGTCGCAAGTTTGATGTTCCTGTGCACGCTGAATGTGTTGACTGCCTTGATAAGTCCGATGGTCCCTATGGAGATAAGGTCGTCCAGTCCAACGCCGGTGTTCTCGAACTTCTTTGCGATGTAAACTACAAGTCGGAGATTATGTACTATCAGCGTTTCCCGGGCAGCGGCAAAATCGGTTTCCATAAGACGGAATGCTGCTTCCTCTTCCTCTCGGGAAAGGGGCGGCGGGAGCGACTCCGAGCCGTTTATGTAGTACACCCCGGAGTTCTCGCCGAATGCGTATTTCAGGAACGCACCTAGTCCCTCGTCCAGCAGTTTTTTCAGAAAATTCTTCATACTGAAACCTCCTATTTTGATACAATACTGGGGTCGAAAATGCAGTCAGCCCCGGAAATATTCTGCTTTGAAATGCCAATAAGAGCTTCCACGTCAGAGCCGTTTATGCATATCTCGGCGGGGAATACAGGCACAAGACCCTCTCCGGTGACAGTCCGGCAGGGCACCAGACGAATTCCCTCCAGGTTGTCGAGCCTGCCGTTGTGGTAGTTTATGGCGGACTCCGGAGCTATCCCAGTCACAGCAGCAGCCGAAGCAAGTATAACCGGCTTGCCAGAAAAGCTGTCCCGCAGGGAGTTCCCCGTATCTGCCAGACCGTCCAGTGAAAGCTCTGTGCCCGCCGCCCGCACCTTTACTGTGGTGTGCTGTGCAGGTCTGCGGGTTTCTGTAATGTATTCCGCAAGCCGGAATGCACCGTAAAGGATTCCGGTGAAAATCGCCGCCGCCCATATGGGGATATTGAAATAAGCAGTGCCGTTAGCGTAGTACATACCCATTGGCGCTGCGAAGTACCACAGCGCCAGCATTCCCCCCGCAAAGCCGAAGCTCACTGCAAGGAAGCAGAGCAAGGAAATCAGCGTGTCGATACGTTTCTGGCGTCCGAATAGAATTAGTGTCACCGCCGTACCGACTAACAGCCTGAACAGCACATTGAGTACCGGGTGGAGTTCCGGAAGGAATATCAGAAAAGAACCTGCCGCCCCCGCAAGCGAAGCCAGCACGCTTCTTACCGGGCTGACCCTTTTCCGCAGAATCAGCCCGGTGCACCTTATGAGAAAGTAGTTTATGTAGAGGTTCACAGCCAGCAGAACGTCTGCGTAGATTATCATATCATCACCAGCCTGTCTTATATCATTATATACTTACCTGGCGGAAAAATATGTCAATATACGGCGCAAAGAAATGATTTTTTCTGCTGTAACTGGTCGAAAGCAAAAAGAAAAGGAACTGCCGTAGCAGTCCCTGAAATATTGTGTGTGATTTAGTCCCTGTTGAATTCAGCAAGCTCAAGCCCTGGGTTCTTGTCAAGCGCCCATTTGATGTTCCATTCGCTGGTGAATATAAGCAGGTAGTTGCCCTTTACGTCCTGGATAAGTTTGGTGTCGGACGTGAGCACCAGCTTGCTGAGCACATCATAGCCGCCGTCAAGGTGCTGCTGGCTCGTTATCCAGCGGATATGCTCATAGGGCAGACCCTCACGGATAATATCGACATTGTACTCGTTTTTCAGGCGGTATTCAAGTACCTCAAACTGAAGTACGCCGACAACGCCGACAATGACCTCCTCAAAACCGCTCTGCGGCTCTGAGAATATCTGGATAGCACCCTCCTGGGCTATCTGGGTGGTTCCCTTTATGAACTGCTTGCGCTTCAGAGTGTCCTTCTGGCGGATACGTGCGAAGTGCTCCGGCGCAAAGGTCGGGATACCTTCGAATTTTACCTTTTTCTTGGGTGAGCATATCGTGTCGCCAATTGAGAACACGCCCGGGTCGAACACGCCCATGATGTCGCCTGCGTACGCTTCGGAAATGACCTCACGCTCGCTTGCCATGAGCTGCTGCGGCTGTGAAAGCCGCATAGTCCTGCCGTTCTGAACATGCAGGACTTCCATGTCCTTGTCGAACTTGCCGCTGCAAATTCTCATGAAAGCGATACGGTCACGGTGAGCCTTGTTCATGTTCGCCTGGATCTTGAAGATGAACGCCGAAAATTCAGGGTCGAACGGGTCAACAACGCCGTCAGGCGTATTTCTGGGAAGCGGGGCGGTGGTCATTTTAAGGAAGTTTTCAAGGAACGGCTCCACACCAAAGTTTGTCAGTGCCGAGCCAAAGAACACCGGTGACAGCTTACCGCTGCTTACAAGATCCATGTTGAATTCCTCGCTGGCGCCGTCCAGGAGCTCAACGTCCTCGGAGAGCTTTTCGTAGTTCTGAACGCCGATGAGATCGGCAAGGGAAGCATCCGAAAGGTCTGCCTCGGTGGAAGCTACCTCACGTGTGCCGTTGTTAGCCTCAAATGAGATTATACGGCGCTTTTCACGGTCGTAAACGCCCTTGAAGTCCTTACCGGAGCCGATGGGCCAGTTGACCGGATAGGTCTTTATTCCGAGCTCGTTTTCTATCTCGTCCAGCAGGTCGAACGGGTCCCGTGCTTCACGGTCCATCTTGTTTATGAAAGTGAATATCGGGATATTTCTCATAACGCAGACCTTGAACAGCTTTCTGGTCTGGTTCTCAACGCCCTTTGCTGCGTCTATGACCATTACGGCACTGTCCGCCGCCATAAGCGTACGGTAGGTATCCTCGGAGAAGTCCTGGTGTCCCGGGGTGTCGAGGATATTTATGCAGTAGCCCTCATAGTTGAACTGCATTACAGAGGAGGTAACGGAGATACCTCTCTGCTTTTCGATCTCCATCCAGTCGGAAACTGCATGGCGGGTGTTCTTCTTGCCCTTTACAGCGCCTGCGAGGGAGATAGCGCCTCCGTAAAGAAGGAACTTCTCTGTCAGGGTGGTCTTACCGGCGTCCGGGTGCGAGATTATCGCAAACGTGCGGCGCCTCTCGATTTCGTGTCTTAAATCTGCCATTTGTCTACTTCCTTATTGTGATTTATTTAGTTTCTTTATCGACTATAGTTTCCATCTGATACATAGTCTGCTTTGCCTCTTCGTCAGTCGGCTCTTCGATGCCCTTGTTCTTCATTGTGAGGGTGAATACAAGTCCGACTATGATGGGCAGATAGAACGTCATTATGCGCCACAGCATCATAGATGTGTTGACGTACTGCTCCGTAAAGATGTCCTTGAAGAACCCGTGGAAGCCGAGCTCAGCACCGCCCATTGCACCGGGGAGCGGGATAAACGATGATATCATCAGTACATACGCCTGGTAGCTCATTATCTGTAGCAGGCTCGCTTCATTCATACCGAAGCCCCTGTACAGTACATACGAAATGCAAAGATAGAGCGTAAGCTGAATGAACGTGAACAGCGTTGCTTTCAGCAGCAGGGGAATATTCCTGCGAAGATACTTGAAATTGTTGTAGAACTTGTTGACCTCTCTTGTGAAGTAAATTCGCCACTTCATCGGGCGCTTTACTATATGGATCTTTGCAAGAAAAGATATCAGCCAGTTAGCGACTTTCAGCGTGGCTTTCCTGAAAAGAGCAATGCAGAACAAGAATACAATGACTGCAGTATTGATGACAAATCCCACGATAACGAACGGCATGAGCCCTTTCTGAGTGAGATCGTCGCCGAAATGGCTGAACCCCACCGAAAGCGTAAAGACCGAGTATAGCGTCAGAACAAACTGATACACGATGAACCTGCTGAGCAGTGCAGTCAGACCACAGCCGAGCGGAACACCGAACTTGACGAGATAGTAGGCCTGCATAGGCTGGCCACCCGAAGCGGAAGGCGTGATGCAGTTAAAGTACTGCCCGATGATCGTAACGAGCCAGCTGTTCCAGAACTTCATTTTCGGGTGCATGGATTTCAGCATGACATGGACTGTAGCAGCCTCGCTGAGCCAGTAACCGACCATAAAAAGCACACATATGACAAGTGCGCCCTTATTGATTTTGGTGAGCGCTGCGACAACATTGTCTATGCTGTCAACAAAGACCAGATACACGATCATCACGATGAATGCGATGGCGCATATCAGCAGATTGAGCTTCTTGCCCATTTTTTTCTTTTTCATAATATATATCTATCCCTCAGATCGATCTCCCTTAAAAAAGTCCACATACATCTATTATAAATTAAATCCTCTGAATTGTCAATAGGTTTTACAGATATTTCCGCTTGCTTTGTAAAGAAGATTGTGTTCTTTCAGATATTTAATATGTACAAAAAAGGCATTGACTTAATCAGTTTTTTGTGATAAAATAATAATGTATATTTATGCATTGGGGCTGATAATAATTAATAAGGGCAAGATAATAGTTCTTGAGGGACTGGACGGCTGCGGAAAGTCAACGCAGCTTGAGCTGTTGAGTTCATCTATGAACCAGAATGGCAGGGCAAGGCTGATCAGCTTTCCTAATTATGAGAGCAGCACCGGGCGTGTAGTTTCAGAGTACCTTTCCGGAGCCATTCCCTGCGAAGGGGAGAACGGAGCCTGTGCAGCATCTGCTTTTTATGCGGCTGACCGCTATGCAAGCTACGTCACGGACTGGAAGAAAGACTATGACGCTGGAACGACGATAATTTCCGGAAGATACACAACGTCCAACGCCATCTATCAGATGACGAAGCTCCCGGCAGATAAGCGTGAGGACTTTCTCTCCTGGCTGAGTGATTTTGAGTACCGCAGGCTGGGGCTTCCTGAGCCTGACCTGGTGCTTTTCCTTGATATGCCGGTGGAGGTTTCCCAGAAGCTGCTTTCCGGCAGATATAACGGCGATGAGAGCAAAAAGGACATTCATGAGAAGAATGTGGCATTCCTGAAAGCCTGCCGTGAAAGCGCACTCTATGCTGCCGGGAAATGGGGCTGGAAAGTCATACCGTGCTCCGATGGAGCAGAACCGCTGCCTATCGAAAGAATTGCCCTCACAATCAAAAAAGAAGCAGAGGAAATTTAATGGCAGAATTCAACTTCAGGGCGCCTGAACTATCTGACCGGGTCTGGGTGGAACCACTACTGGCAAGGTCCGGATTTCGTGGCTGCCTGTATACCTTTGGAAATAATTACGTGTGGAAAGACGTTTATAACGTCAGAATATGCCATTGGGAGGACTTTTACATCCTGATGAATTCAGACAATTCAGCAACACCGAGGTTCCTGTTTCCGGCGGGTGGCGGAGATGTCCGCAGACTTGTCACGGCGCTTAAGCAGTTTTGTTCGGAGAACTGCTGGAACCTGCTGATGACGGCAAACCGTGAATGTACAGAGCTCCTGAAAAGCCTTTATCCGGAGATTGCAGTCACCCCGGACAGGGACGGTTTTGATTATGTTTATGAGGCAAAGTGTCTTGCTGAGCTGAAAGGCAGGCAGTACCATTCAAAGCGAAACCACCTCAACCGTTTTTACGAGAACGACTGGAGCTTTGAGCCGATAGACAGCTCAAATATCGGTTACTGCCGTGAAGTCCTTGACCAGTGGCTGACGCCGGAGGATGCAAACGATCCCGAAAAGCTGGAAGAAACCGGCGTGGTCCGGACAAGCCTTGAATGCTTTGACGAACTTGGCTACAGCGGAGGAATTCTGTTCGTCAACGGAGCTCCCCAGGCGTTCACGTTCGGTGAGAGATCTTCGGAGGACACGTTCGTTGTTCACGCTGAAAAGGCGCTGCTGAATTATCAGGGAGCATATACAGCGGTCAACTGCGAGTTCGCAAAACGGCTCGCCGACAGCTATCGCTATATAAACCGAGAAGAGGACACCGGCTCAGAGGGCCTGCGCAAAGCGAAACTCTCATACCATCCGGTGTTCCTGGAAGAAAAATACTATATTGACTTTGGAGGACAGACATGATATACGTTTTTCTGGCAGATGGATTTGAAGAAACTGAAGCAATTGCCCCTATCGACATGCTGAGAAGGGCAAAACAGGATGTTAGGACGGTTGGCGTTGGTACGTCAACCCCGATCAGTTCTCATGGATTAAAGGTCGCAGCGGATATCACAGAAGCTGATGTTAAGCTCGACAACGGGCTCCAGCTCATCGTGCTTCCCGGCGGAATGCCCGGAACGCTCAACCTTGAGGCCTCTAAGACTGTCCAGTCGGCGATAGCTTACTGTGTTGAAAACCATATTCCGGTAGGAGCAATCTGTGCAGCGCCGTCAATTCTCGGCAAGCTGGGACATCTTTCCGGCAGGAAAGCCGTGTGCTTCCCTGGCTTTGAGCAGTACCTTTCCGGCGCTGACGTCCAGGATAAGCTGTGCGTAACTGACGGACAGTTCACCACGGCGTGCGGTGCCGGGGCAGCTATAGCTTTCGGTCTGGAACTCGTTAAGGTCCTCTGCGGAGCTGAGAAGTCCGAAGAGATCCACCATGCAATAGTTGCCGACAGATGAACATTGCTGAACAAAAGAAAACTCTCCGCAAGGAACTGATAAAGCGCCGCCGGGAGATGGATCCGGAGGAAAAGTCAAGTGCTGATACGGCTGTCTTTGTGAAGCTGATACCGCTGCTGGAAAGCTGCAGCAGCGTGTTTACTTACGTTTCTACCGAAATTGAGGTGGACACCCGGCGGGTTCTTTCCTGGTGCTTTGAGCATGGGAAGCCTGTTGCAACGCCGGTTTCCGGCGACACAGAGCTGACGTTCTACCCGGTAAGTTCAGAAAAGGACCTTGAAGCAGGAAAATTTGGCATTCTGGAGCCGGTTGACCGCAGTGAGCCGCTCGTTCCCGATATGAATTCTCTCTGCATAGTTCCGGCACTTCTTTGCGACAGGAGCAGGCTTCGCCTGGGCTATGGCAGAGGGTATTACGACAGGTTCCTTTCAGGGTTTCCGGGGAAGTCAGTGATAATATGCTATTCTGATTTTGTGGGAGAGGTCCCCGCAGAGCCGCACGACAGGCGTGCTGATCACGTGATCACTGACTGAGCGTGTCATACAAGAGGTTTATATATGGACAATAACAATTTTGATCAGCTTGGATTTCCGGTGAATGACGATGGAAACGAGGATTTCGGAGCTACCCGTGAAATGAAGAGCATACAGGACGCTGACGGTCATGAGGATTTCTCTGACATAGCGCCCAGGGAGCGTTTTACAGAGCTCAACAGCGCAGACGACCCGGGCAGCACCCGCATGATGGACTCCCTGACGGAGCCCGGACCAGAGGTCAACCAGCCCGAGCCGTCTAATCCGGTAAGGAAGCGTAGAAAGCACAAAAAGAAAAAGCACCAGTACAATCATACACGCACCATGGGACATATATTCCTTGGAGTGGTTCTGTCGGTCGGTGCGATCTGTGCGGGAATATTCCTTGCGTGGAAGGTGATAGTTGCGCTCCAGGACTACACAGGAATGGCAAAGAAAAGTCATGAGGCTACCATTACCATTGATGAAAGCATGAATGTTGATGATATTGCAGACACCCTGTACGAAAACGGGATAATCCAGATGCCGTGGCTTTTCAAGACCTACGTTAATATGGCTGACAAGGCTGACGGTTTCCTGGACGGCGAGTATACCGTCAATGCAGGAATGTCCTACAGCAACATAGTAACGATGCTTAAAACTGTGCGTACCTACACAAGTACTGTGACCGTAATGATACCCGAGGGCTCCAACGCCCGGCAGATAGGCCAGCTGCTTGAACAGAACTATGTCTGCCGTGCAAAGGATTTTGAGAACTACTACCGCACAAAGCTGGACAAGTACGACTTCGAGGAACAGATAAAGGTGACCGACACACGCTTCTATGCGCTTGAGGGCTATCTTTTCCCGGATACCTACGAGTTCTACGTTATCGATGACCTGAAAGACAATCCCGATTTTGACACCACTGAATATGCTAAGCAGGCTGCCGAGAAGATGTATTCAAACTTCGAGAGCAAGATCACGAAGAGCATGTACGCCCGTGCGACCGAGCTTGGAATGACGTTCGACCAGGTCATCACGCTTGCATCCATTATTCAGAAAGAGGGTACCAATCAGGACAATATGGAGAACATTTCCTCCGTATTCCACAACCGTTTAGAGGATCAGTACGACTTCCCGCATCTCCAGTCGGATACCACGGAGTACTATATCCGTGACTGCATCGAGCCGAACATTCCGCAGGGTGCGAAGGAGCTTTACCAGGACGTTATAGACGCATATGATACCTATGTGTGCGACGGACTTCCCGCAGGCCCGATATGCAGCCCGGGTCTTGAGGCAATAAATGCCGCACTTTACCCGGCTGAAACTGATTATTACTACTTCCTGAGCAGCAGCGACGGAGTATTCTACTACGCAAATACAGCAGAAAAGCATGAGCAGAACATCATCGACGCTGCGCTTCGTGAGGAGGACAACGAATAAATGGATCACAAGACAGAGCTTCTTGCTCCGGCAGGAGATGAGGAGTGCCTGATCTCCGCCCTAGATTACGGCTGTGACGCCGTGTATCTCGCAGGCAAGAGCTATGGAATGCGTGCAGGCGCAAAGAATTTTGACTTTGAGGGCATGGAGCGGGCCGTGAAGCTCGCCCATTCCCGGGGCGTCAAGGTCCATCTGACCTGCAACACTATCCCGCTGAACAGCGAGATAGACGAGTTCCCGAAGTATATCGCCCAGGCGCAGGAGTGCGGCGTTGACGCTGCTATCGCCTGCGACCTCGGCGTGATCTCAATGATAAAGGAAAACGCTCCGAAACTGGAGCTGCATATTTCCACTCAGACTGGTGTAGTAAACTACCGCACGGCGGTGGAGCTGTACAAGATGGGCGCAAAACGTGTAGTTCTTGCAAGGGAAGTCGGGCTAAAGGATATCTGCGAGATACGCCGCCGTATACCTGAGGATATGGAGATAGAAACCTTTGTTCATGGTGCAATGTGCGTGAGCTTCTCCGGCAGATGCCTGATATCAGAGTATCTCACCGGACGTGGAGCCAACCGTGGCGAATGCGCCCAGCCATGCCGCTGGGGGTATTACCTCATGGAAGAAAAGCGCCCCAACCAGTTCTACAAAGTGTTCGAGGACGAGCGTGGCAGCTACATTCTGAACGCCCGGGACATGTGCATGATAGAGCATCTTGACGATCTGATGGAAGCCGGCGTGACCAGCTTCAAGATCGAAGGCAGGGCGAAATCTGCGTATTATGTCGCAATGACGGTCAATGCCTACCGTGCGGCAATCGACAGCTTCAAGCGTGGCGAGAAGCCGGCTCAATGGGTGCTTGACGAGGTCAATAAGATCAGCCACCGCCCGTACAGCACTGGCTTTTTCTACGGGAAGCCCACTGACGGCTCCGGTACTCAGGATCCCTCGGCAGTCACGAACGGCGGGCAGTTCTTTGCCGACAGCGGCTACCGCAGGGACTCAGATTTTGTGGGAGTGGTTGACGAGTGCTCCGGCGGGATCATGCACCTCACCCAGCGGAATTATTTCACGCTGGAAGACGAGCTGGAGCTTGTACCGCCGCATCAGCAGCCTATCCCGTTCGATCCGTCAGAGATGATAAGCTCTGATGGCGAGAACATCACGATAGCCCGCCGTGCGACTGAAAGGCTCACGATACCGACTGATATTACAGTGCCGCCCCATACGATTCTCAGGAAGAAGATCGTTACCGGTAAATAAAAATGCAGCAAAGCTGCGGAAAGGAAATCTTATGAGCGTCAAGGATTATAAGTGCCCTGGCTGTGGCGCCAAGCTTAAATGGAACGCAGAAGAGCAGAAAATGAAATGCGACTACTGCGACAATACCTACGACATAGAAACACTGGAGGAATTTGAGAAAGAGGAGTCTGAACAGGCTGCCGATAATTATTCCTGGACCCCGTATGTCGGAAACGGCGATGTTGAGGGCATGCGTACATACGTCTGCGAGTCCTGCGGCGGTGAGATATCCGCTCCAAGTGACCAGGCAGCGACAAAGTGTCCCTATTGTGACAGTCCCGTTATCCTCAACGAAAACGTTCAGGGCGTGCTGAAGCCTGACCTTATCATTCCTTTCAGCAGAACCAAGGAAGAGGCGCAGAACGCTCTCAAAAATTTCTGCAAGGGGAAGCCGCTCCTGCCTGCCAGGTTCATTTCTGAGAACCATATCGAAGAGGTCAAGGGACTGTATGTTCCTTTCTGGCTGTATAACTGTGACGCTGACGGTAAGATGCGCTTTGACGCCACAAAGGTCAAGAGATGGTCAACAGAAGATTTCGACTACACCAAGACCGAGCATTATATGGTCATCAGGGAGGGCAGCGCTGCCTTTGATAACGTTCCTGTAAATGGCTCCTCGAACGTCGAGGCACGCTACATGGAGGCTATTGAGCCATTCGAGGCTGAGGAAGGCAAGAACTTTCAGGACGCATACCTCTCCGGCTTCCTTGCAGACAAGTACAATATCAGTTCAGAGGACGCTCAGCCCCGGGCAAACGAGCGTGTCAAGAATGGCATGGAAGTACTGCTCAGAAATACCGTTGTGGGTTACGATACAGTTTCGACCCAGACCAGTAACTGCAGGCTCCAGACCGGTAATGTGCGCTATGCTATGATGCCGGTGTGGATACTCAGCACCAGGTATCGTGGCAAGGTCTACAAGTTCGCTATGAACGGCCAGACCGGTAAATTCGTGGGCGAACTGCCTGTAAGCTGGCGTAAGTTCTGGGGATTTTTCGCCCTTATAACCGGCGTTGTTACAGCACTGGGCACAGTGCTCCAGATATTTATGTAAGGGGGTGGTCGTATGAAAAAGATATTTGCATTCACGGCGGCTGCAATAACTGCTGTGACTATGACTGCTTCCGCAGGCGCTGTTGATTTTGCCCGGGAGCACCAGGCGTTCCAGCCCGCTGTAGTTTATATCGATAATAATGAGCAGCCTGAATTAAGCAACGCTGACCTTACAGCAGACGATGAATACGGAATTCTGCTTCTTGAAAATGATGTTTTAACAGCAGATGAAACCTTAGACCTTACCACAGAGAGTTCTCAGCAGACCAGCAGCGAAGAGACCTTCACAGCGCAGGATATCCTGAAGATGATAGGAATATCATTTGTCATCGGACTTGTTATTGCACTGATAGTATGCCTGGTCATGAAATCCTGCATGATATCTGCCGTTCCCAAGTCCACGGCGAACGACTACATACGCAAGAACAGCTTTAATATAACCCGCTCCAGGGATATTTTCATCTATTCAAACATAACAAAGAAAAAGCGCCAGAAGCAGGAAGATAAAAAATAAAGACCGGAGGGATCATCATGGCAGAACACAGATTTCTTGATGAAACGCTGACCTTTGACGAAAGAGTCAGTGCGCTACTTGAGGAGCTCACTGTCGAGGAAAAGCTCAGCCTTCTAACTACGCATATGAACGCTGTTCCGAGACTCGGAATAAAGGAATTCTGGATAGGTGCAGAGGTAGCGAGGGGACTTGTCTGCCGTGATGACAAGAACGGCGAGGCTCCCACCACGGTATTTCCGGAACCTTTCGGGCTTGCAGCTACCTTTGATAAGGACGTCATGAAGCGCATGGGCGAGATAACCGGAATAGAGAGCCGAATTTATTACGGCAAGGGACGTTCCTCCCTGTGTGTATGGGGACCAACAGTAGACCTTGAGCGTGACCCGAGATGGGGACGTACTGAAGAGGGCTACGGCGAGGACCCCTGCCTGACAGGAACTATGGCCTCTGCTTACACATACGGTATGGCGGGTGATGACGAGAAGTACCGCCGTGTTATCCCTACCCTGAAGCATTTCTATGCGAACAATAACGAGGACCACAGGGTAAATTGCAGTGCCGGAATTCCCGAGCGCCTGAAGCATGAGTACTACCTCCGGGCGTTTGAAAAGCCCATTCGTGAGGGCAGAGCCGGGAGCCTTATGACCAGCTATAACGAAGTCAACGGCGTTGAGCAGATAGTGTCACTGGAGCTGCAGAAGTTCTGCCGTGACCAGTGGGGGCTCCTTTTTGCAGTGACTGACGGAGCAGATTTCATACAGAACGTCCAGTATCACCGCAGTGACAAGGACCACAC